>DATLYA010000047.1:0-4664 GCA_035575235.1 Candidatus Methylomirabilota bacterium | reverse complement strand
TATCCGCGAACCGCCACACCGGACCGATCGTCTTGAAGCGTCCAGCCGTCGGGTGGTCCATGTCCTGGATAATGCCTAACTCCTGTACTTGTGGATGGGTGGTCAGGGCGGGGTAATCTAAAAAAGCGACGGCGTCGCCGTTCACCTCGTGAATGAGTCGCACCACTTCTTCGGTCGTCATGGTTTGGAACCCTTGCTCCCAGATCGGTTTGACTTCGGCAGAGTAGCGGCCAACCCCGGTCGCTTCACGACCAAAGTTGGCGAAGCGTGGGTCGTTGATATATTCAACAAGGCCGAGAGCGATCATCAAGCGATCCCAATCCTCCGAGTTGCCGCGACGCAAGCCAAAGTACACCCGCCCGTCTTTCGTTCTGGTTCCGTACTCAGGCGGGTTGGTGTAGTGGTCCAGGTGGAACCCGTACCAATCGTCCGGGTCAGTCATCGCCGTCCACATGATGCCGCGCATATGGAGTAGCGTTCCAAGCATACTCACGGAAACGCGCTGCCCCTCGCCTTTCCGTGCGCGATGAAATAACGCAGCGGTAATCGCCTGTGAGGCGAAAATTCCTGTATTTAAATTGGCGACATCAGCTCCTAAGCGCACGGGAGGTTCGCCGATGCGGCCAAGCGAGTGGGTGTAATCCGCCATGGCCTGGATCACGAACTCAGCGCCAGGCAAATTACGCAACGGCCCCTCTTCGCCAAAAGCGCTAATGGCGCAGTAAACAAGTTTGGGGTTCATTGGCTTAAGCTGCTCATAACCTAAGCCGAGTTTCTCCGCTTCGCCTGGTCCTAAATCTTCCAAGAACACGTCGGCGGTAGCAACAAGTTTCCGCACAATCTCCTGCCCCTCGGCCTTGGTCATATCAAGCGCCACGCTTTTCTTATTGCGATTGAGGCTTAGAAACACCGCGCTCTGATCGCCGATAAATGGCGGTCCCATAGTGCGTGCGACATCACCGGTCAACGGTTCAATCTTGATAATTTCCGCCCCGGCGTCGCCAAGCCGCATAGAGCCGAACGGACCGCAGAGGCCCTGTGTGACATCGACGACTGTGTATCCAGAGAGTGCGCCAGGCATATGCATCCTTTACGTTCCTGATTTTTCACTGACAGCGCCGAATTCCCGCAGCACCTCCGCCGTATGCTCCCCCTTCAGTCCGCCAGGACGAATGGGGCCAGCAGGCGCTTTGCTGAATTTCCAGGGCAATCCATCCACCATCAGCGCCCCCCAGTGCGGAGTCTGGAGTTCAACAATGTGCTCGTTTTGCAGCACCTGTGGGTGATGCCGCAACGCCTCAAAGTTCAGGAGGCGGCTGTTCGGCACTTGCTCCTTCGTCAGGCGAATTACCCACCACGCCGCCGGCTTCGTGCGAAACCGCTCTTCGAGCAGAGGGATTAGTTGGGCGCGATTTTCCACGCGTTTGGGGTTCGTGGCGAAACGCGGATCGTTGCTCAGCTCTTCAAGTTTGACGGCGCGACAAAAGCGCGGCCACTGCTCCTCGCGCACGACGCCGACGGCGAGGTATTGCTGATCCTGACAGAGAAAAGCCTGATGAGGAACGGTTGTCGAGGTCGCACTTCCCATCGGTCGGGGTTGTTCCCCTGTCGCAAAATATTCCGCCAGGCGATTCGTTTGTAATGATAGCGCCCCTGCGAGCATCTCGATCTCGATTTTCTGGCCTTTGCCTGTACGCTCGCGTGCAAGCAACGCTTGCAGCACGGCCTCCACGATCACCGTACTGGTGGTGATATCGAGGTGCGCGAGATGGCGAAACATCTCCCCCTGTCCGTCCGGTTGGCCGGTAATACTGCACCAGCCGCAGAGGGCTTGCAGATTGGGATCGATGCCGGCTTCTTTCGCCATCGGCCCCGTGCGTCCGTATGCCGACGCCGAAACATAGACAATCTTTGGATTGATTTGCGAGACAACCTCATAGCCAAGTCCCAAGCGCTCCACTGCGCCCGGTCGCATATTTTGAATGAAGACGTCGCTCTTCTCAATGATCTTCAGCGCAATGGCGCGGTCGCCCTCATGCTTCAAATCGAGCACGATGTTGCGCTTGTTGAAGTTCGCAGAAATATAGAGCACGGCCGTGCCTTTAATCGGCGGCGGAATAACATGAGAGAGTTCGCCCTCTGGCGCTTCGACCTTGATGACGTCGGCTCCCATTTCTCCCAGGAGTTTTGACGCCCACGGTCCCACTGCTGCAATCGTCAAATCAAAGACGCGAATGCCGTCGAGAATACCAGGCATGTGTCCTCCCCTGTGAGATCGATGTTCTTACGAATTCGTCGCCGGTCGAAACTTCGCCAGCGTCACGTCATCCGTCACATCATCAAAGACAATTTCCACCGGCATACCAATCGAGATGTCCTCGTTCGCGACGTCGACCAGGTTTGTGAGCAAGCGCGGCCCTTCTTCTAACTCCACTTCAGCGACGTTATAGGGCACGTCGTCTTTGTACGAAGAAAAATAGGCTTGATGAAACACGACCCATGAATTGACTTTGCCGCGACCACTGAGACGCTGCCAGGTAAAGTTGCGCGACCAACACTCGGGACAGAAGGGCGACGGCGGATACCAGAGTTTACCACAGTCGTTGCACTTCGGCATCGTGAGTTCATGCCGCTTGAGTCCGTCCCAATACGGACCATTCAGCGTCGTAATTGCAGGAAGAGGTTTTTTGTACTCAGCCATCATGCTACCTCCTGTAAATGAGCGAGTCGCCGTACGCGTTGGCCCACTGGATCACTTGCGCGCCCTGGATCTGGCGCGGTCCACACTCGCCGCGCAATTGCCGCACGATCTCGATTTGATGGTTCCATCCCATGATGTGCCCTTCCGAGATGAGTCCGCCGTTGGTGTTGATAGGCAGCTCACCGCCTAACTCGATCCGGCCATATTGCGTGAACGCCGCAGCTTCTCCTGGCTTGCAGAACCCCCAGCGCTCTAGAGCGGTCCAGACCAGAATGGAAAATGCATCGTAGGTAAAAAGAGCGTCGATGTCTTTGGGCGTCACGCCCGCCATCTGATACACCGGCTGCAGCTCAGCCTTGTAGTCACGCTCTTCTTGTTGGGCGACGCCAAAGCCGGGATACGCCCAAATGAATTCCTCACGTCCGCCAGGCAGTCCCTGCATCCCGCTGAGATAGACTGGCGGCTTACGCAAATCACGAGCGCGTTCACTGGTCGTTACAATCACACAGGCCGCGCCGTCGTTGATCTGGCAGTAGTCCAACAGATGCAACGGCTCGCAGACGAAGCGCGAGTTCTGGTGGTCTTCGACTGTAATCGGCTCGCGCATAATTGCAGCAGGATTCAGGGAAGCATGTTTGCGAAAGGCCACCGCGACGGCGGCCAACTGCCGGCTGGTGGCGCCATATTTGGCGAAGTATTTTTGCGCCACGAGCGCTGCGCCCGCGCCCGGCGAGGTCATGCCGTAGACTGGATCTTCACCGTGTCCGCCGCCGCCTTCACGCGCGCCTTCGCTATCCCCGGCGCCGCCCATCATTGGTTTGCGAAATCCCGAAAAACTGATTGACGCCAGACACGCCACGTAATTCGCCAGCCCGGCATTCACCGCCATCGCCGCCCACTGTATGCAACTGGCGGTAAAGCGGCCATGCGCCCAGGTCTGGTTGTACATACGCAGCTTCAATCCAAGCGCATACGCCAGCGTATCAGCGTCGACGCCGATCGGCGTGCCGAAGCTCACGATGAGGCCATCCACATCATCACGGCGAAGGCCAGCGTCCTCCAGCGCGTTGCGAATCGCCTCGCCGCCGAGGTCAATCGTGCTGCGATTCAGGCGCTTGCCATACGGCGAGTGGCCGATGCCGCACAGTGCAGTTTTATCTTTCAGATTCCATGAGGGCATGAGTTGTCCTCCCGCGCGCTACAGTAAGACACAGCGGCGGAGGGTGTCAACTGAAGGCCGTCCATCACACAGCTTCTCCCCTTCCCAAAAATGCAGATTCGAGCTAGGGGAGAACTCGTTCTGTTCGGTTCCTTGGGAAGACAGACAAACTCTTCTTGGAGGTGGGCAATGGACGTACGTGCAGCCGTGGCGCATAAAGCCGGCGCGCCGCTGACCATAGAGACAGTTCGGTTGGACGGGCCAAAGGCCGGTGAAGTGCTCATTGAGATCAAAGCGACCGGCATCTGCCACACTGACGAATTTACCCTGTCGGGAGCGGACCCCGAAGGCATTTTCCCTGCGATCCTCGGCCATGAGGGCGCGGGCGTTGTCGTCGATGTTGGTCCAGGTGTGACGAGCGTGCAGAAAGGCGATCATGTCATTCCGCTGTACACGCCAGAATGTCGCCAGTGTAAATCCTGCCTGAGCCGTAAGACCAATCTCTGCACCGCCATCCGCGCGACGCAGGGCAAAGGAGTGATGCCGGATGGCACCAGCCGCTTTTCGCTTGGGAACGAAACGATCTACCACTACATGGGCTGCTCAACCTTCGCCAACTTTACGGTCTTACCTGAAATTGCCGTAGCGAAAATTCGCGAGGATGCGCCGTTCGATAAAGTCTGTTACATCGGCTGCGGCGTGACGACCGGCATCGGCGCCGTGATTAACACCGCGAAGGTGGAGCCTGGAGCCAACGTGGTGGTGTTCGGCCTGGGCGGCATTGGGCTCAATGTGATTCAAGGC
>DATLYA010000046.1:0-6072 GCA_035575235.1 Candidatus Methylomirabilota bacterium | reverse complement strand
TATGACAGTCGCAAAAGCACTCACTATCGCAGGGTCAGATAGCGGCGGCGGGGCCGGCATCCAGGCTGATCTCAAGACGTTCATGGCGCTGGGGGTGTATGGAACCAGCGTTGTCACCGCTGTCACGGCGCAGAATACGCTTGGCGTTCAGGGAGTTGTCGAATTACCGCCCGAGTTCGTGGCGCAACAGTTCGATAGCGTTTTGTCAGACATCGGCGCCCATGCAGCCAAGACGGGGATGCTGTCCTCGCTGCCGCTTGTGGAAATTGTCAGCAGGAAGCTCCGCGACTATAACATCCGACAACTTGTCGTAGACCCGGTGATGGTCGCCAAAGGAGGGCATCTCTTGCTGCGCGAAGAAGCGCGGCGGGCGTTGGTTGAGCTACTGCTTCCCCTCGCGCTGATCGTGACCCCCAACTTGTATGAGGCTGGTTTGTTAGCAAACATGGAAGTGGCCAATCGCGCTGATATGGAAGAGGCGGCGCGCCGCATCAAAGCGCTTGGTCCAGCGTATGTGATTGTGAAGGGCGGTCATCTTGAAACCGAAGCCTGCGATATCTTATTCGACGGACAAAGATTCCGTGCGTATGAAGCGCCACGACTGCAGACGGTATGCACCCATGGCGCGGGATGCACCTTCTCTGCCGCCATGACCGCCGGACTGGCAAAAGGTCTCTCAGTGGAGGATGCTGTGACCGCCGCAAAAACCTTTGTCTCTCAAGCGATGGCGGCTGGAGTCCTCATTGGAGGAGGACATGCTCCGCTCAACCATCGTGCAGGCTTTCTGGTATAGTCGCCCTGCGGCATCTACAGGAGACCCACCGCCTACACCCGTTCTTCCAGTATTCCGGCCGTAACGGGCAAGAAAAAGGCCATTTCGTGCGAGTTTCTCCTTGTGCCTGGGTGGAAGCTCAGGTATGATGCGCAAAACTACATAACTTCTATGGATGGAGCCCCGAAAACGACTAGTCTACGCCGCAGCGCGTCTCTTGCAAAAGGGAAAACCTCCGCGCGGGCGCACGTGCGTCGTGGCCGGGGCCATAGCCTACGGCTCCTCGAAGATATTGGGACGCTGATCGCCCGGTCTCACGACCTGCAAGAGACGTTAGAAGAGATCACGAAAATTGTTGCAGATCGCATGAACACGGATGTGTGTTCGTTGTACATGCTTGATCCGCAAGACAAGCGCCTCACCTTATGGGCGACGACCGGCCTTGATCGCGCGGCGGTGGGCAAAGTGAGCATGAGTACCGAAGAAGGCTTATGCGGGCTCGTTATCGAAAGAATGGAGCCCGTGCTGGCCACCGATGCGATGCTCCATCCGCGCAATAAATATTTTCCGGAAACCGGCGAAGAGCGTTTTCACTCTTTTCTTGGAGTCCCTGTGGTGGAACGGCATGACCCGCTTGGCGTTTTGGTTGTGCAGAGCCGGAGCCGCCGCCGCTTTTCCCAGACTGAAATTCGTTTATTGAAGACAATCTCCGCCCATGTCAGCGGCATTATCGTGCAGGCGCGCCTGCTTGAAACCCTCAAGACGAAGGAGCAAGAGCGAGAAGAGTACCGCAAGCGCATGCTTGAGGCGGTGAAGCGTCTCAACCTGTACGAGCGCGAGCAGGAAGAGAAACCCGCGTCGAGCGGCAAGGTCGGACGCACCCGGTTGACTGGCGTGAGCGCCTCGCCGGGATTCGGCGTGGGCCAGGCGTATCTTATCCATCCGCAGGTGCAGCTTGGCTCCCTTGCTGAACGCCGCACGAATGATCCTGAGCGAGAAATCCAGCAACTCCACGCCGCGGTAGAACGGTCAGTGAAGGAACTCGAGGTTCTCAAAGAGCGAGTGAAGGAGCAATTGCCGGAACTGGATCGTGCGATCTTTGACGCCCACCGCATGATGATCGAAGATCCAGGCTTTTTAGAAAAAATTGAAGCCTACATCCAGAGAGGATATGCCGCAGAGACCAGCCTGAAAAAGGTCGTTGAGGAATACGTTGACGCGCTGGGCAAGGCGGCGAATGAGCACCTCCGCGACCGTACGGCGGATATTCGTGACATTGGCCAGCGGCTCCTACGGCATCTCTTGGGCTTGTCGGAAAAAGAGCGGCCGCGCGGCGCCAGTCTTGTGCTGGTGGCGCCAGAACTCACTCTTTCTGATCTGTGCCTTGTTGATCATACACAAGTCAAAGGCGTGGTCATGAGCAGCGGCGGCGCGACCTCGCACGCCTCGATTTTAGCGAAGTCGTTCGAAATTCCCACCGTCGTGGGCGTGGAACATGCCGAGCTTATCCAGCAAGGCGATGTTGTGATTGTGGACGGCAACTCGGGCGTGGTGTACGTCAATCCCGGCGTCGAAGTGTTGCGCGAGTATGATCGACTCAACCGCGAGTACCGGAATTTCAACCGCGACCTCGAAGATAGCCGCGACCTGCCGGCCGAAACGCGGGACGGCAAACGCGTGGCGCTGTGTGCAAATCTTGGCTTGTTGATCGATCTAACCTTTGCGCGGCGCCATGGCGCCGAAGGGATTGGGTTGTATCGCACAGAGATTCCTTTTCTGACCTACCGGGATTTTCCTGGCGAAGAGGAGCAACTGGATCTCTACCGCCGCGTGGTGGTGGGCATGAACGGGAACCCAGTGACCATTCGCACCCTTGATCTCGGCCCGGACAAATGCCCCCCTTACTTGCGGTTGCCGCGCGAGGACAATCCGTTTCTGGGCTGGCGCTCGATTCGCATCTCGCTGGCGATGGAAGATCTGTTCAAGATCCAGCTGCGCGCGATTCTACGCGCGGGCGTGCTGGGGCCGGTGCGGATTCTCTTTCCTATGATCTCCAGCGTGGAAGAGATCCGGCAAGTGAAAGAGCTGCTCGCCCAGGTGCGAAATGAACTGCGACAGGAAGGACACGCGTTTGACCCGGACATGCGCATCGGCATGATGGTGGAGGTGCCGGCTGCGGTGTGGTTAGCCGATCATCTCATTAAAGAAGTGGATTTCTTCAGCATTGGTACGAACGACCTGATCCAATATCTGCTGGCGGTGGATCGCAATAACCGTAAGGTCGCGCCGCTCTACGAGCCTCTTCATCCCGCCGTGTTACTCGCGGTGGCGCGAACGGCGGAGGCCGCTAAACGCGCGGGCAAACGCGTCACGATGTGTGGCGAGATGGCGGCGGATCCTCTGTGCACGCTCTTGCTGCTGGGTTTAGGGCTCGACGAGCTCAGCATGGAGTCGTTCTTTGTGCCCGTCATTAAACGCATCATCCGCTCCTTATCGTATGCTCGCGCGCAACGGATTGCGCAGGAGGCGCTGCGAATGGAAACCGTGCAAGAAGTAAAAGGCTTGCTCTTTGAAGAGCTCAAGCGGCTCGATATGATGGAGCTAGTAGAAATGTACCACTGATTTTATTGACATTTTTCGGTCTGGCGAGTACAAATCGAGCTCGTAGAGTGAAGGAGCACATATGGTGAAGCGGTTTGGGAGAGGCGTCGCGGCCGCGTTTGCTGCGGCAAAAAACTGGCGCTTGGTGAAACAGGAGGCGCAGACGCTGGCTGAAGCCGGCGCCTGGTTGGCTACTTCGGCAACGGCTTCTCACGAGGCTGTCTCAACACTTCCTGTGATCCGCCGCGCGAGTCGAGAGGCGACTCCATGCCGTACGCTTCGTGTATACTTTATCAAACCCTCAAAATACGACGAGCAGGGCTACGTGCTCTATTTCTGGAAGGGCGTGCTGCCCAACAATACGTTGACCGCTTTAGCGGCGTTGAACGAAGAGTACAATCGCCTGCGCGCCGCGGAGAATGTCTTCGTGGAGACGGTGCTGTGGGATGAGATCGTCGAAGGCCCTATTAGCGCAGAGACTATTCAAGCCATCAGAGAGAAAGCGCATGAGGACGGCGTGGAAGTGTTAATTGGTCTGGCGGGCGTGCAAACCAACCAATATCCGCGCGGCCGCGACCTCGCGCTGCAGTTCAAAGCAGCCGGGTTTCCGGTGGTGATGGGCGGGTTTCATGTCAGTGGGTATCCTGACTCCTGCAGATTCCTCAATAGCTGCGGCGTGACCACTGTCGTGGGGGAAGCAGAGAGCACCTGGGTCGGGCTGCTGGATGATTTTCTGCGCGGCGAGATGAAACTACATTACAGCGTCACGTCGGGGATACGGGCGAAGACCGGCACGGGCGAGATTTTTGTCCCGTCGATTGCCGAGGCGCAGCTGCCCGCCATTGACGATACCTATCTCACGCGCTTCGCGCATGAATCTATGACGACGCTCGATACGTCGCGCGGCTGTCCATTCACCTGTTCGTATTGCAGCGTGAAGAATGTCATGGGGCGCACGATGCGTGCGCGCGACCCCCGCTCGGCCGTTGAATGGGTGCGTGACGCCGCAGACTATCACGGCATCGATACCTTGTTCCTGGTTGATGACGATTTCTTTCGCAGTCCTCAATGGGAGCCGCTGCTTCTCGGGTTGGCCGATTTGCGCAAACGCGGCCGCCACGTCAATTTCATGATGCAGGTGGACATCGACGCCGGAGGCTACGCGGACCTGCGTCCCGGCGAACAGGACAGCAGCAAGCATCAACGCAGCCGCCGGTTTGTCGAGCTCGCAAAAGAAGCAGGCTGTTACGCTGCGTTTGTCGGCTTTGAGTCCTTTAATCCGCAAAACTTAATGGCGGCGACGAAATTCCAGAACACGGACCGCCGCGGCGAGCGGCATCTCGAACTGGCCGAGGCCAAGCGCCGCGTGCTGGAAAAATACCGCCGCGTGGTGGACAACTGGCACCGCGCAGGCATCGCCGTGCATTGCGGCTACATGATCGGCTTTCCCTTCGATACACCCGACTCCGGCCGTCAAGCCGGGCTCGATCTCATTGAGGTAGGCGTAGATTTAGCGTCCTTCTTCATTGTCACGCCGCTTCCAGGTACAGAGGACCATATCAAGGCGGTTGAAGAAGGAACAATCACGGATTGGGACTTCAACTGGTACGATTCTGATCATGTGGTGTTGCAGCACCCCACCATGACTGCTGCCGAGATCATGAAAGCCTATCGGGACGCGTACACGACTTTCTATTCGCCGTGGCGGATGGTGAAAAATACCGTAACGTTCTCTGGTGGACGGGGATTAAATTGGGAAGCACGCGATAGTATGACGCGTGAGTTTCTCTACTGGGGCTATTCCTATCACCGTGGTCGTCATCCGATGCTGGGCGGCGTATGGAAACTCTACGACCGGAAGACAAAACGTCAGGCGATTACGGACGAGGAGGCGCGCAGCCGCTACTTGCCAAACTGGCAGACTGTGGGAATGGCGACGGTTGCGCGCGATATGCCTGTGCTTACGGTGGAGTAGGAGCACTGAGGGGCGCGCAAGAAAAGAGCGTCGCCATGTATTCTGTCCCTTCTCGTTGCCAGACCTCGACAGATTGGTGTGCATCCCGCGCGTGCAGGTCAGTCTTCTCTATATCTACGGACGAGCCGGATGTAGGTTGGGATTCTGGATGTATCCGCGACTTAAGGAACGAAGCAGTAAGGTGAGAACTTTGTATCCAACCCCCCTGACGCTCAATCTGCGACAAGAGGATGAGGGGTGGGATGAAGAGGAGGAGGACGAAGAAGAAGACGAAGATTGGGCAGAGAACGGCGATTTTGAGGATGATGAGGAGTGGGAAGAGGATTGAACCGAACCATGCTTGCTGCCTCTTCTCTTAGGAGTTGACTACGTAACTATATTTTGGAAGGAGAAGGAGGTTGGTGTCATGCCGATGACGAAATCTGAAATGGTGAAGAAATTAGCGGAATCTTGGGGAGGGGTCTCCAACCGGCAGGCGGACGAGAATTTGACCGCGCTGATCGACTTTATCACCAAAACGGTGAAGAAAGATAAAGTGCTGAAGATTCCCAATCTCGGCACCTTCAAGCTGCGTCAAACCAAAGCACGCACTGGCCGCAACCCGCAAACGGGCGAGCCTATCAAGATTCCCGCGCGTCGGAAAGTTGCTTTTAGCCCGGCCAAGGTGTTCAAGGAATCCATCCTTGGCGCTCCGCCGGCGAAGAAGTAGGTCCTGGGGGTTGGG
>DATLYA010000045.1:0-7393 GCA_035575235.1 Candidatus Methylomirabilota bacterium | reverse complement strand
TAACTTGCCGTTGCCTGGGCCGGTCCCACGCACACCGCCTCGTCAGCAGCGTAAATATGTGGGGATGAGTAGTCTGCTTCAGAGTAAATGGCGACGGTAGCAATACCGAGCTCGCGGCACGTCCGTGCGACACGAATGGCTATTTCTCCCCGGTTGGCGATCAAAATCTTGTTAAACACGCCCGTATGATGACCTTGCGAGGAGGATCTGACAAGAGCAGTGAAGCTGTAATTAGGAACATGACTACTTAGTGAGCCACTTGCAAACGTCCTCCTATAGCAGTCAGGATAGAAGCCGATACCCAGGGTCTGGAGCCTTCTCTCTTTCGTGTCATGGATTGCTCATGCTCCGGTTTGGACTGTGTGCGGACTTTCTGGTACTGGCGGTAATCATATCCAGTCGCCATGGCGAGCAGCAATCGATCCATGCCGCCTGGACGCTCACGCCGCAACACTTGCAGACGTTCAAAGAAGTCGCGAAAGTCCTTGTTCACGCGCGTCTGTTCATCCATAGGGCGCAAAAAGAAATCCTTGAGACGGGTGATCGTAAAGCGTAACGCCGAGAATCTGAGTTCATTGGGGAACGCATCCCATTCTCCCAGAGTGAGCGTGCGAACGGCTTGATAGCCGCGTAGCAAAGCATCGAACCGTTCTATGAGGAAACCGCCATCAATATAACACAAAGCGTTCACCGCCGTCGCCAGATCAAAAATAAATTTCCCGTACCCTGCAGCTTCGAAATCAAGCACAGCTGTAACTTTTCCACCGCGAAACAAAATATTATCGGCGAAAAGGTCGCCGTGAATGATGCCCTTTGGGAGGCGCTCTTCGGCATATTGAGTCTGATGCTCAAACTCATCATCAAGCACATGGATGAGATGACGAAAATGTGCAGGCAATTGGGTTTTTAAATCTTGATAGAGTTCTGTGATGCGCTCAAGACGAAAGCGGTTTTCTATCGTCTTTTTGTATGACTGAGCAAGGAGATGGAGAGCAGCGAGCGCCTGTCCGATTCTTTCCACATGAAGAAGAGAATACTCTTTCTCTGTCAGCGCCTTCCCGGCAAGGTAGGGATAGACCGAAACAATTTTCCCCTGGTAGTCTGATGCGTAACGACCCTTGCGGTCTGCTAACGGATAAGGACAGACAAACCCTTGAGCACGGAGGAAGAGCAAAAGGTCTAACTCTTGTTGCGCCTCTTGGGCATTTTTGACCTCATCGACCTTAAGAAAAAATTTGCCCTTGCTCGTTTCGAGAGAGTAATGGGTATTAACAGATCCCGCCGGCACCCCGGTAAATTTTATCAACTTGCCAAGGCCGTACTCATCCACGAAGCTCGTAAGAACTTTTCGACTAAGGACGGTGTATATCGCCATATTACTGGTTCCCCATATCCGGGAAAGGTGACAAAATGTGAATCCCTTCACTCAGCTCTTGTTCGTTATCCCTCCTTTGCAGGGCCTTGTCAAGTAGAATATGACTGAACGCCCATTCAGTAAAAGGGACAAGGGCCAATGAATATCCATTCAGTCTTCATGTTCGTTCAAGATAAGAGTGGGAAAAGGTTTTCTTTGCGAGAGAAAGGCGCAAGCTTTTAGGCGTCGTCATCCTCTTGGTCGCTGTACCGTTCTTCGCGCCAGGGATTGCCGCGATTGTGATATCCTCTCACTTCCCAAAATCCCCGACGATTTTCCGAGAGAAATTCAACGCCACGCACCCATTTGGCGCTTTTCCAGGCATAGAGTTTGGGCACGACAAGCCGCAGCGGCCAGCCATGATCAGGTTCGAGGTCTTGACCATCATGGCGATGAGCAAAAATGACCTCGTCATCCAAAAGCTCCGCAAGCGTCAGATTCGTGGTGTACCCGCCATCGCAATGAATCATGACATAGCGTGCTTGCGGCTTGAGGCGGACCAAGGAAACAACGTCTTTGGCTATGACGCCTTCCCACTTATTATCGAGCCGCGACCATGTCGTTACACAGTGAAAATCAGCGGTGAGCTTTCGTTGTGGCAAGGCGCGGAATTGTTGGTAGTTCAATTGCACGGGTTCCTCAACAAGGCCGAAAAGACGGAAGTCCCAAGTCGCTGGATTGAAACGCGGAGTAGGACCATAACTCAAGACCGGCCACTTTTCCACAAGAAATTGCCCAGGGGGAACGCGCTCACTGCGGCTTTTCGCTTGGTGTCTCGCCATGGCAGTCCTCTTAATAGGTTCCTCAGCCTTTGGCAAGAGATGCGGGGCGGCGGAATTAAGGCCAGAGTAGCGCAATTTTAATATCCATCACGTTTGTTCCCGTCTGTCCCGGACAAAACAAATCTCCGATCGTGGCGAAGAAGGGATAAGAATCATTATGACTAAGCGCCGTTGGCGCCTCAAAGCCTTTCTCTTTGGCTCTGGCAAGGGTCTGAGAGTCAGCAAATGCTCCGGCTGCGTCTGTCGGTCCATCAATGCCGTCCGTGCCCGCGCTGAGCAGCGTCCACCCTACTTCGTTCTGCAGAGCCTGCGCTACCACAAGGGCAAACTCTTGATTACGTCCACCCTTGCCAGCTCCTTTGACCTGGACGGTTGTCTCACCGCCAACGAGCAAGCACAGGGGCTCTTTTCTCATTGCAAGAAGAGAACGGATTTTTTCAGCAAAAGCCAGCGCCGCCTGCGTTGTATCGCCGCTAAGCGGTTCAGCAATAACGTGAGAGGCAAACCCCAGGGCGCGCGCGGCCGCCGCCGCGGCTTCCAACGCGAGACGATTTGATCCTATCAAAATGTTAGAAACCTTGGCGAATATTGGGTCCCCTGGTTTCGGCGTTTCCGCGCGCCGTCCAGCCAGACCTTGGCTAAGGTGGTTTCTGACAGCGACTGGAACTTGATCGAGGAGGTTGAAGTGCTCCAAGACCCGCCATGCATCCGCAAAGGTCGTGGGATCCGGAACTGTCGGTCCAGAACCAATCGTGCCGAGGTCGTCGCCAATAACATCGGATAAGATAAAGCTCACGAGGAAAGAGGGGAAGACCCAACGAGCTAATCCTCCCCCTTTTATACGGGAAAGATGTTTCCGCACCGTATTGATCGCGGCAATATCTGCCCCGCAGGCAATGAGCGCACGATTTGTCGATACTTTATCCTCAAGGGATAACCCGGAAGCTGGACTGACGAGGAGACTCGAGGCTCCTCCAGTGAGACAGCAACACACAAGATCATCCGGCTGCTTTTGCGTAAGCACTGCAGCAATCCGTTTTGCGCCTGCGACACTGCCTGGGCCCGGAAGCGGGTGTTCTGCGTATACGACGGCAAGACGCCGCAGCGCCACCTCCTGCCCATGTGGAAGCACGATAACGCCGCCGGCAATACGTTCCGCAAGAAGGGACTCCAACCCTTGAGCGAGAAATCCCGCCCCTTTGCCGGCGCCAATGATGAAAATCTGACCCTTTAACGAGAAAACAGACTCCTGATCCTGCGTGCGTACGATGAGTCTATCGTCTTCAAGCTGTGCAACACGCGTGATGAGTGCAACCGGATCGACCGCCTTAATGGCCGCCGTGAACAGTGTACGGAGATGAGAACGAGCCTGTACTGGAGACATAATGTCCAGCAGAGCCTTTATTATTGACTCCCGCAGTGCTCACAAGAGGCAAGAAAAGGAAAGCGTCTTTGGCATATCAGAGTAGAGGGAGGAAACCTCGCGTCAGATGGTTTCCGGTGCGCAGCGGCGGTAGAAACAAGCGGGGGGCCAAGGCCGCCTGGCCCCGATGTTAAGAATTCTCGTCATCGAGATCAACGAGACTGGCTCGCCGGTGACTACGGTCTTCATCCATACGGCGATGCATCTTCGCTTCTTTCTCCATTTCACTCTGACAGGAGACGCACAGGCGAGTGAATGGCAGAGCTTCGAGTCGCTCGGGAGCAATCTCTTCTTCACACATCTCACATATGCCATAGGTGCCCGCTTCAATGCGCTCAAGCGCGTCTTCTATAGCTTGCAGCTTATCGCGATCTCGGTCACTCAGAATGAGATTGATCTCACGCGTGCGCTCCTCGCTGGCAAGGTCGTAGGTATCCATGCCCTCATCGAGGGTGCCTTCCTTGCCTTCTCTCAGCTCTTCGTCGAGTTGCTCAAGAATCTGTTGCTTTTGTGCAAGGAGGGCGTCACGGGCTTTTTTTAGAAACGCCTTTCTCATGTGCGATTCCCTCGTCGGTCGGAAATAAAAAGGATCTTACTCTAGAGAGGAAGCAAAGCAATGTCAACAGGGCGAACTGTGTCTCTGTTCTCTTGTGTCGTTGTGCGTAGCTCGTAAATCGTAGCCGGCGGCCCCAGTAATCCGCACTGGAATAATTTCCCCCACGCCCGCCCGCACCCGATCAAGCAACACTACGCCATCAATCTCCGGCGCCTGCCCTCTGGTGCGCCCCCACCAACGACCTTGTTCATCTTGACCGCCCACAAGCACGTCTTGGATGCTGCCCACGAGAGAGCGGTGTTTTTTCCGGACGATCCGTACTTGTTGCGCCATGAGCCGCTGCCAGCGTTCTTGCTTCACGTCATCCGGTATTTGGTCCGGCATGGCGCCCGCCGTCGTGCCTTCCTCCTGAGAATATTGAAACACGCCAACGTGGTCGATTTCCGCTTCTGAGACAAAGTCGAGCAGTTGGCGGAAGTCTTCTTCTTGTTCTCCCGGGAAACCGACGATGAAGGACGTGCGCAGCACGATGCCTGGCACATAGGAGCGAATGCGTTCAAGGAGGCGGCGAATGCCGTCTCCGCTTTTTTCGCGACGCATCGCGCGCAGCATCCGGTCACTAATGTGCTGGAGGGGCATGTCGATATACGAGCAGATTTTTTCCTCTTCGGCGATGTAACGCAAGAGTGATTCATCCAGATGATTAGGGTAGCAGTACAAAAGACGAATCCACGCGATGCCGTCCACGGCGCTGAGGGCGCGCAACAACCCAAGCAGCGTCGCGCCGTCTTTACGTTCGCGGCCGTAGGCGGTGAGATCTTGGGCGATAAGGTTGAGTTCCCGCACCCCTTGCGCCGCTAGCATCTCTGCCTCTCTGCGCAGGGAGTCGATAGGACGGCTTTCCTGTAATCCGCGGATCTTTGGAATAATACAAAACGCACACTTATGGTTGCAGCCTTCAGCGACCTTCAAATAGGCGGTGTAAAAGGGCGTCGTAGTTAAGCGAGGAGCGGCATGATCAGGGAGCACATGCGCCGCTCCGATATACGTCACCGGCCCGTTAAGCACGGAACGTTTCTGTTTGAGAATTTCGGCGACGCGAACGAACTCGCCCGTGCCAACAAATACGTCTACTTCAGGAAGTAATTCACGCAATTCCTTGCCGTACCGCTGCGCCAGACAACCCGTGACGATCAGTTGCTTTGCCGGGTTGTGTTCCTTGTAGCGAGACAGGTCCAAGATGGTGTCAATGGATTCTTCCTTCGCTTCCTTGATGAAGCTGCAGGTGTTGACCATGAGGACTTCCGCCTGTGCTGGATCAAAGGTAATCGTATACCCTTCCTGGGCGAGAAGTCCGAGCATGACCTCGCCGTCCACGAGATTTTTGGGACATCCAAGATTTACCATGTAAACGGCTTTTTCCATAGCTAGCTGGAGCTGAGAGTTTTAACCTTTTAGACGCCAGGCGCGAGGGGGTGGGCGCCTGGCGGTCAATGCCAAAAAGGAATGAGCAGAGAAGGGAAAGCGAAACAGAATACAAACACCTCTAGCGCTAAAGAGCCCAACCGCTAGGCTCTAACACCCAGCCCCTAATCCTCATCCTTCTTTCTCCGCTGACGAAGGAAGTGCTGTAAGGCTTCTTCCATGTCTTTTCCATTCGCATGCCCGTTGCCGCCGCTCTCTTGACTCTTCGAGGCAGGTTCCACCGTGACATCTTCTTGCAGGTCGCGCGCTTCCAACTGACGGACATACGACGTCATCTCCGGATTTTCCGCCACCGCGCGGGCGATCTTCGCGTCAAAATCCGCCGCGGCCGCCCGCAACTCTGTCGTATCGAGCGTAAAGTGTAAAAACGACTCCAAACGATTCACCAGCGCCAGCGCCGCCTTAGGATTGGGGGAGGCCGAAATATAGTGCGGAACGCTGGCCCAGAAACTCAGGGAGGCAAGACCGGCTCGCCGGCAGGCGTCGTTCAAGACGCCAACAATACCAGTTGGACCCTCGTACCGTGACGGCGTAAATTGCAATTGAGCGGAAAGCGCAGGATCGCTCGAGAAACCCGCCACTCGCACAGGACGCGAATAGGCGACGTCGGCAAGCAACGCTCCCAGAGTAATGACAAGATTCACGTCGCATTGGCGGGCGAGGTCAAGAATGTTGGCGGCGTAAGTTTTCCATTTCAGATGCGGTTCAATGCCTACGCCAAGCACTACGCACCGTTGGGGAATCGCTGAACGGCTGTAGTAGAACTCGTTGGCGGGCCAGATGACCTCTCGATACAGGCCGTCGCGTAAACGAACCTGTGGCCGCAACTCAGAAAAATTGTAGAATTCTTCAGGATCAAGGCCGGCGAAGCGGCGAGCTTGTAAGCGCTGCACGAGGAACTGTGCTGCGTGTGTCGCCGCACTACCGGCATCGTTCCAGCCCGCGAACGCAACAATGAGCGCGGAATTCGTCAGGGTCGGCAGTTCTTCTATCGTTAATGCGCTCATGATGTTCCCTCCTGGGATGTTTTTGTTTTCTCTCTCCTGGTTATCTCGTTAAACGCCGAAGGAGTCTAGCTGTTCCCCCTGCTATTGCCAAGAGAGTTGAACGAAGGGATTAACCGTGCTCTCCAGTAAACCACAGGAACGAAAGCGCAGCGAGGCCCACAAGAATAAGCGCAACCACGGCGGCTCGGGAAAAAAACCGTCGCGGGCGAGCAACCGATGCAGCGCCAAGCCCTTCACCTTTTTGCACTGCCGTAAGAAAATGGGGGACAGTCACCGCAGGGTCAAGTCCAAGAAACATTGAATAGGTGCGAAGGAATGGAATGAGATATAAGACATCCGCAAGTAAACGGGCGTCGCCTTCCCCCTCAAGAATTTGTAGATAGTGTAACGGCACGCGTGTTTCCGCCTCCACATCCTTGAGTGACATGCCTTTTTCCTCACGGGTGCGCTTCAGCATGCTTGCGACTTCTTCCATATCCTCCCCTTCCCTGTCAGTCGGCTCCCTCTTTTGCTCGTGTCCCAAGCCTCCGTCGAAGTTCGATACCCGCATTGCTCGCTGTCCGCTCGACGCCTCACTTATCTCACTTATGCGGCAATGCGATGCAGTAAGTACGCTTCAATAAAACCATCGATATCTCCATCTAAGACGGCGTCTGCGTTGCCTACTTCCACGCCTGTACGATGATCTTTTACCATGCGGTACGGGTGAAGAACATAGGAACGAAT
>DATLYA010000044.1:0-16314 GCA_035575235.1 Candidatus Methylomirabilota bacterium | reverse complement strand
GGTTCGACCGCTGAAATAGAGCCGACAGCAACCGCCTCTTCGCCAATATAGAGGTGAAGAAAGCCGCCGATTTTTCCACGCGTATACTGTCGCGCCGCCTCTTCCTCAAAACGACGGATACGGATCATGTCGCGGTACAGCGAAAGCAGCAGATCTCTATTCATTGCTAACTCCCCTTTGAAAATAGCCGTCAGCTTGTAGCCGTCAGTCCGGACAGGCCATAGGCGTATTATAGACGTTTTCTCCTCTGCGTTTCACGTCCCTTTGGCAGCACGAGGTCCCGAGCCGCCTGCTCAGCTCTGATTGCGCTTCTCCTACCGGCCTTTTGGCATTCGCAAGACACGTTCGGCGATGATATTTCTTTGAATCTCTGACGTACCGGCCTCAATCGTATTCGCTCTCGACCGCAGGAAGCCGTACTGCCACCGTCCGCCTTCGATTGACCATGGCGAGTCGCGCAGCAACTGGCTATACGGTCCCTCCAGCGTCATTGCGGTCTCCTGCATGCGCTGGTTTAGTTCGCTCCACCACAGCTTGAGAATCGACCCTTCAGGACCCGGCGTCCCGCCACGCAGCAACCGCGTGAAATTACGAAAACAATTCAGTTTGAGAATTTCAACATCAATGAAATGTTGCGCTAACTGCTGACGGATCATGGGATCGTGAAGCGCGGCGCGACCCTGCACTGTCGATTTCCGCGCCAGCCCAACGAGATTCTCATAGATAATCTTGAACCGCGCCTGCGTGCCGAAGGACGCCGTGCCGCGTTCGTTCATCAGAGTCGTGAGCGCCACGCCCCAGCCATTGTTGAGCTCCCCTACCAGGTTGGCGCGCGGTACACGGACATTGTCGAAGAAGACTTCGTTGAACTCTGATTCCCCGGTCATTTGCCGCAGCGGGCGGACCGTAATGCCTGGACTCTTCATGTCGACCAAAATATACGACATGCCGCGATGCTTTGGGGCTTCAGGGTCTGTCCGCACTAGCAACATACACCAATCGGCGATATGCGCCAGACTCGTCCAGACTTTTTGGCCATTCACAACAAACTCGTCGCCGACAAGATCGGCGCGCGTACGGATGGAAGCAACGTCAGATCCAGAACCGGGCTCGGAAAAGCCCTGACACCATATTTCCTCACCGCTGAGAATCTTGGGCAGATACCGCTTTTTTTGCTCTTCTGTGCCATGCACGATGATCGTCGGCCCGGCCATGCTCAGGCCAAGCATATTCAGAGGTCCGGGCGCTTCCACCCGCGCCATCTCCTCGTTAAAGATCGCAACTTCAATCATCGAGGCGCCACGGCCGCCATATTCTTTCGGCCATGACAACCCAAGATACCCGCCGATATATAACTTGCGTTGCCACTCACGCAGAAATTCGATGCGTTCTTGCCCTTTAGGCATGCGAAAGCCTGCACCCCATCCAGCCGGAAGATTCTGTTGCAGCCACTCGCGGAGTTCTTGACGAAACTGTTCCTCTCGCGGAGAAAATGAAAAATCCATGCCGCGCCTCCTTCCCTCAAGGCGGAACGCTGAATAGGGAATATCTCCTCTGCGACGCGCATTTCACATTCCGCATCCGCCATTCCGAATTATCCTCTACGCGCCGCCTCCAACATCTCACGCGCATGCTGCCTGGCTTCAGCAGAAATTTCCACGCCGCCCAGCATGCGAGCGAGTTCTTGTAATTGTTCAGGTTGGGTGAGTCGTTTAGCGGATGAGACGGTTCGGCCTTTGAGCGTACGCTTCTCAACTCTGTAAGCATGATCGGCGAATGCGGCGATTTGCGGCAAATGCGTAATACACACCACCTGCCGTTCCCGTGCAAGCGCCTTTAACCGCCGCCCGACGACTTCCGCCACGGCGCCGCCGATGCCGGCGTCAACTTCGTCAAAGATTAAGGTCGGGGCTTCTCCCACCGCGGCGCTGAGCGCTTTCAGCGCGAGCATCAGCCGCGACAATTCGCCGCCAGAGGCGATCTGAGCAAGGGGCAACAGAGGTTCACCGGGATTGGCAGCGAGATAAAATTCCACACGGTCGCAACCAATGCTGCGCAAGCGCCGGACGCCGCGAGAAAAGGGGTCATCAGCAACTTCGGCTGCCAGGCTTTTGTCGTCATCGGTAAAGCGCACGCTGAAAGTCGCCCCTCGCATGCCAAGTGCAGACAGCTCCTTCCCCATTTGCGCCTCGAGCGTTTTTGCGGCGGCGCGCCTCGCTTGTGAGAGTGCGTGTGCTTGCGCCCAGGCTGCCGCAGCAGCCGCTTGGACTTCCTGCCGTAACGCGTTCACCGCATCTTCGCCGCCTTCAATTTGCTCTAGCTCTTCTGTCAGCGCCTTTTGCAACGCCAATACGGCTTCGATGCCGCCGCCGTATTTCTGTTTTAAGCGTGAAAGGAGCGCCAGGCGCGCGTCTATGGCTTCGAGCCGTTCAGGGTTTATCTGCAACCGTTCACTATAGCGACGCAGCTGCAACGCCGCCTCTTCGATTTGCGCCAAACCGCCGCTCAGAAGCCCAACCACGTCCTTAAGATGCTCATCAATGCGAGCCAGCTCACGCAGCCGGGTCAATAACCGCCCAAGCTGATCCGTCACGGCGTCCTCACCTTCCGTAAGCACCGCCTCACCGACCGCCACGCCTTGAGCGAGTTTTTCCGCATTTAACAGCACTGTTTTTTCTTGCCGCAACTCTTCTTCTTCCCCTTGGCGTAGCTCCGCGCGTGAGATTTCATCTACCTGAAACCGCAGGAGTTCGCGCCGTGCTTCGGCAGCCGCTTTCCCTGTCGTCAAAGCTTGTAAGCGCCCCCAGACATGTCGAAGCGTTTGATAACAGGTGTTCATCTCCTCTCGCTGCTGGCTGAGTCCTGCAAAGCCATCAAGCAAGTCAATGGCGGCCTCTGCCTCGAGTAACACTTGTTGCTCGTGCTGACCGTAGATATGCATCAAACCCTCGCCAAGCCGACGCAGAACAGAGACGGTGGCCGCCGCGCCGTTGAGGTATACCCGGCTGCGTCCATTCTGAGAAATAACGCGACGCACCAACACCTCGTCTCCGACAGCATAGCCGCCATTGTCGAGCAAGTGGGCGATGCGCACATCGGATACTTCAAACACGGCTTCCACCGCCGCTTCTTGCGCCTCATGACGAACGAGGTCGGCCGTAGCGCGGCCCCCGATTGCCAACCCTAATGCATGCATTAAGAGACTTTTCCCGGCGCCGGTTTCACCGGTGATAATGTTCAGACCGCCATCGAAGGATAATTCTAATTCGTCGATCAACGCCAGATTCTTGACGTATAGATGTCTGAGCATGGTGTGTGCACACTCAATCATTCATCGTTGCTGCCACTACGTAGAAAATTGTCCCGCTACTCTGCTACCCTATCCTGCAGATGTCATTCAATAGTGATGTCATCAGAATCACGCCAGTTCTTCAATCGGCTCCTGGTTGCGTGCGTTTCTCTGCGTCTCTGTGTTTGAGCCGGGAGGTGGACGGTCATATATAGGAGTGGTAGAAAATCAACCCAGGCTGGTCAGTAGTGATGATGTGGTGGAGATGGAGAAAGAAACGGAACGCCACGTTTCTCAACCTTGCACCTCTCGCTTTCCTCCTCACTGGCGCTGGGGTTGTCCAGGCAAGGTCTCGCGCTTCTTTTCTCTGAGATATCTATGCATGCGCTTTACATCATGGCGGATCGAGTCGCGCTGAGAGGTCCTCTCATCACGGCTTTGGTGCTCTGTTTCCACCTGGCGCAGACTCCGCACAGTGTCGCGTCTGAGTCAGTGTTCGATGCGACGAGCGAGCTGTTACGGCAAAAAATCGAGATCTGGAAAGCGCCGCCTGAGCCAGAAGTTCCTCCTGTGGAGACGCCCTTACCCCTGCCAACCACAACGAACCTGGAAGCGGCTGCGCCTGCAGCGGCTGCCAATGAAGATCAAAATGGCGCGCTCCCTCCAGCTGCCGCTCCAGCAATGTCGTCAGAGCCTCCTTCGCAAGTGCTTCCGCCAAAACCTCCTCCACCGAAACCAAGGTTGATGGTAGGCAACGAGGTGCTCCGCACCGCTCCTCTGCTCGCTCGTTTCTACGAGGAACGAGGGTACTGTCCAGCATGGAGTAACGAAACTGGCCTGCTTCCCCAGGCCGAAGCTCTACTGGACACTATCCAAATTGAGGCCGAACGCGAAGGATTACGTCCGGGAGACTACCGTCTCGCCAAGGTCAGGCAACTCTTGCAAGAGGCGCAATACTCCCCTCCGACAGCCCAGATGCTCGCCGACCTTGATCTCTTGCTGACAGATGCGTTTCTGCTCTACGGCGCCAATGTCTCCATTGGGGAAAATAATTTTGACGCTATGAGTCCTCAGTGGTTCGAAAAACGACAAAAGATAGATCTGGTGCAGGCACTGCAAAAAGCGGTAGACACGGGCCTTATCGTGGAGACGCTTACGGCCCTCCCCCCGCCACATGAAGGTTACAAAAAACTCAGAAACGCGCTGGCTCAATACCGTGCGCTGGCTGCGCGTGGCGGTTGGCCCCAAGTTCCCTTGGGATATGATCTGCATCCGGGAGAACACGACCCTCGCGTGCCTACCTTACGCGCACGGCTGCGGGCGACGGGAGAACTCACGTTCGCGCCCCAACGTCTAAGCGTCCTTACCCGTCCTTCCGTCCAGAGCAAGAAAACCCAGAAAAACACACAGGAGGAAAATAATCTTTATGATCCAGCGCTCGTCCAGGCGGTCAAGCGGTTTCAGCGCCGCCATGGCATAGAAGCAGACGGCGTGGTCGGAGGCCGGACTCTGGCGGCGCTCAATGTGTCGGTGGCGACGCGCATTCAGCAGTTGATAGCCAACATGAATCGGTGGCGGGCGCTGCCGCAGGAGCTGGGTGCGCGCTACGTCGCCGTCAATATTCCAAACTTTACGCTTGAGGTTATTGAAAACGAAGGAACGGTCCTGCGTATGAAAGTCGTGGTGGGAAAAATGATAGAAAAACGTAATACTCCCACCTTCGCGGCCGCCATGACGCACGTCGTGCTGAACCCCTATTGGCATGTGCCCAAAAGCATTGCCGAGAAAGAGTTATTTCCTTTACTGCGTAAAGATCCACAATACTTCTCCAAGAACAAATTCATCGTCCGCCGTGTCGAGGTTGGCGAAAAACAGGCGCCTGACCCCAACGCGACGGATGGATCGATGAGCTCGACGAAGATCTATCAATATGTGCTGAAACAAGCGCCTGGACCTAAAAACGCCCTTGGCCGCATCAAATTCATGTTTCCGAATCCCTACGGCGTCTATCTGCATGACACGCCCTCAAAGGATCTCTTCAATAGAACCGTCCGCACGTATAGCCATGGTTGCATTCGCGTCGAGAGAGCGGTTGACCTAGCGGAATATCTCTTACGCGACGTCTCCACCTGGACGCGCGACGCTATTCTTTCCACGATTGAACAGGAAAAGGAAAAAACAATCTGGCTGCAGGAACCCGTTCCCGTCTATATCCAGTATTGGACAGCGTGGGTGGACAAGGAGGGAATCCTGCAGTTCCGCAATGATATTTACGGATACGATAAAGCGCCCGGCGCTATGCTGCCAGTGACCGTCGCGAAAAACCCTCGTCCACAGCCAATGCCTGAGATCAAACTGGAAGCGCAACCAGAAACTCCGCCGCCTCCTTCTGCTGCACCTCGTCCTCCCTCTCCGGTTGAGACGCAGCCAATTCTTTAAGGATGAAGATGTTCGCTGTAATCCGCCGACACTGATGACGAGCACAGGAGCTGACATGGAAATCAGACAGTGGACTATTCGCAGCGCCCCGCTGCAGTTGCTGCTTCTTCTCGTGTGCTTCACTCTCCCTGTCACCGCCAAAACAACCTCTCGAGCCTCTAGCAAAAAAGGAAGAGTGGCAGCCGCCACGAAAGCACCGCAAGCCCCGGCGAGACCATCGACCCAAGCGCCGCCAGTGGCGCAAAGAGCAAAGAGACGAGGAGGCCCAAATGACCGAAACCGTGCGACTGTCACACTGGCTCCCCTCGCTACTAATCGACGGCTCACCGTAAGAGCAGATCGAGGCGGCTCTCAACGCATGCTCGCTCGTGTTCTTGTTCGTCCCACAAAAGGCAAGCACAGCGTGGTCACAAAAACCGTTCCCGGCAGGACCTCCCACACGGGCCGACACAGAGCTGTCAAACGGCCTATTGTTCGATTTGTTCATCGGCCTGGTCGTTACAGAGCAGGCATCATCCCTCGTAAGGACATGGATAGCAAGGGATCCGCAACGGCGGCGCATAGCTTATCAGGAACCGAAGAGAACGAAACCCTTGACGCTTCCTTCGCCTATTCCCCAGACGCCGCCCCTTTTTTTGCGCGGCTGAACGGCGAGCGTCTTCCCTATCGCATCAATAGTGTCTTTGCGCTTCCCTCAGAAGATTTCATTCTTTCCGTGGGCGGTCCGCGCAAGAACAATGACTACGCCATTCAAACAGCGCTCAGTACGACCCACCTTGGCCCAAATATATGGTCTTGGCGGGCTCCGCGTGAAGTTGGTCTTTACTTTGTGAAAATCATTCACCCTACCTGGGGCGTCACGATCCACGTGAATATCTTCGTCCTCGCGCCTTTTTCCTCGATAGAGCATGGCTATCTCAACGGCTATCGCGTCGGGAAGTATCCCAATGAACCAGACAAACAACGCGAGGCCTACGCCTGGCCGCGCGGCTTTATTGAAGTGACAGAGGCGAACGAAAATACGCTGGTGAGTCCGCATTTTCGTCTGCGGCAGTTTCTCTGCAAACAGCAAGGCGACTATCCAAAGTACATCATTCTTGACCCGCGCTTACTCCAGGTGCTTGAGACTGTTTTGAAGAAAGTGAATGAACAAGGGCGCCGCTGTCATACCCTCTCGATCATGAGCGGCTATCGCACTCCTTACTACAATCGTGCAATCGGGAATTCGACCACCTATAGTCGCCATCTTTGGGGAGACGCGGCCGATATCTTTATCGACGTCAACCCTCGAGACGGGGAAATGGATGATCTCAATGGGGACGGCGTAGTGAATGTGCGCGACGCTGAAGTGCTCTATGATATCGTGTACGACTTGTACGGCGGTCCTACACAACGTTATCTCGCCGGAAGTTTTTTCCAGGAGCCTGACCTGCAGCGCCTCCTCACCAGGAGTGTATTCGATATGTCGAACATGCAACAGCTCCTTACTGGCGGCCTGGCGCGTTACCGAGAAAACGGCGCGCATGGGCCATTTGTTCATGTCGATGTGCGGGGCGTCTTCACCAGCTGGAGGCAGTAGGATTCAGGGCAAAGAGAACGAGGCCCATCCAAAAACGACTCTAGCAGGAGAGGAACAGGGTAAGCGAGATGTGAGCAAAGCTCGTGGGCGCGCCCGCGGGCGCGCCCCTACAATGGCGGGTTCCACCGGGTCCAGGAGTTCGTTGCCACACGTGCGTTGGCGCCACTCTGGCATATTTCACTTGAGGCATGGGCTTCAGGCAGCCCGCTTGCCTGAACGTCCGTCTTTCGCGCTTTGATTTTTGCCCTCTCCTCCTTGACACTCCTACCTCCCGATGTCTAATCTGCCACGCAGTAACTCTTTTTCAGCTCAGATACCATTGTGCGATACCGTCAATCGTTGATTCCTACCCTCCGCCAAGACCCGGCTGAAGCTGAAGTCGTGAGTCACCGTTTGCTCATGCGCGCGGGCATGATTCGTCAGGTGGCGCGCGGCATTTACGACTTTCTGCCTCTTGGCTTGCGCGTCGTGCGCAAGGTGGAAGCGATCGTCCGCGAGGAAATGAACCGCGCCGGCGCGCAAGAGATCCTCATGCCGACCATATGCCCTGCCGAGTTATGGCAGGAGAGCGGCCGTTGGGAGCGCTATGGCAAGGAACTCTTGCGCATCAAAGACCGGCACGATCGCGATTTTTGTTATGGACCGACCCATGAGGAAGTGGTCACCGACATTGTGCGACGAGAGATCCAGTCGTACCGTGACCTGCCAATTAATCTGTATCAAATACAGACGAAATTTCGTGACGAGGTGCGCCCACGGTTTGGCTTGATGCGTGGTCGTGAGTTCATCATGAAAGATGCGTACTCGTTTCACACCGACTTTGCGGATTGTCAGCGCGAATACCGGAATATGTACGCCGCCTATCAACGCATCTTTGACCGTTGCGGCTTGACGTACCGTCCAGTGGAAGCCGACACCGGCGCTATCGGCGGCACGCTGTCACACGAATTTCAAGTGTTAGCGGACTCTGGAGAAGACGCTATCGTCAGTTGCGAGCAATGCGGCTACGCCGCCAACGTCGAAAAAGCTGAACTGCTTCCCACCGTCACTCACGACTCACGACTCAGGTCTCAGGACTTAAAGAAGATCCACACGCCGGATCAACGTACGATTGAGGAAGTCTCCACGTTTCTTGGCGAGTCGCCGGACCGTTTCGTCAAAACCCTCCTCTATGTGACGGACACCGGCGCTGTCACTGCCGCGCTCATTCGCGGCGATCACGAACTCAGCGAGCCAAAACTGAAGCATGCGCTTGGTTGCCAATGGGTCGCCCTGGCGGATGCAGAGACCGTCGTGCAAGCGACTGGCGCGCCGCCCGGCTTTGCCGGACCGCTCGGGATTAAAGCAACAATTATGAGTGATTGGGCGTTGCAGGGCGCGAAAGGGCTCGTGTGCGGCGCCAATGAACGGGACTATCACCTCATAGGACTCGATCAAGAACGCGATCTGCCGACGCTGCAATTCGCTGACATTCGCCAGGCGCGCGCCGGGGACCCCTGCCCGCGTTGTCAGGGGGGCGTATTTTCGGCCCATCGCGGCATTGAAGTCGGACAAACGTTCTATCTCGGTACGAAGTACAGTTCAGCACTCAACGCCACTTATCTCGACGCCCAGGGACAGGAGCATCCCATGGAAATGGGCTGTTACGGCATTGGCATTACCCGTACCGTCGCCGCCGCTATTGAACAACACCACGACGCTGACGGCATCATCTGGCCGATGCCACTCGCGCCAGTAATGGTTGAGATTGTTCCAGTCAATTGGAACGATCCTGCGCTTCGGCAGGCGGCGGAAACTCTCTACACGCAATGCCTTGCGGCCAACGTGGACGTGTTGCTTGATGATCGCGATGAGCGTCCCGGCGTAAAATTTAAGGACGCTGATCTCCTCGGCATTCCGCTCCGCATTACCCTTGGCGCCAAAACGCTTGCCCGTGGCATGGTTGAGTTGAAACGCCGGGCGGAGACTCAAGCGACTGAGGTGGCGCTGGACCAAGTGGTAGACCTGGTCGTGAAGGTGAGCAAAGGAGCAGCGTAAGGGTGGTGAATCTTTCCTGGCCGTTTCTTTCTTCCCGTCAGGGTGGAGCGAAGCAGCGCCTGATCTTCGCCCTGGATGTCGCCTCGTTCGACGAAGTGAAGGAGTATGTATCACTCCTTGCCGATGAGGTCGGTCTGTTCAAAGTCGGCAAGCAACTCTTCCTGCACGGTGGCCCGCAAATCGTGCGCCTCATTCATGAGAAAGGCGGACAGGTCTTTCTTGACCTCAAGTTCCATGACATCCCGCGCACGGTGGCGAAAGCGGGCGTGGAGGCGACACGGCTCGGCGTGCGGATGTTTAATTTACACGCCTCGGGCAGTCTGGAAATGATGCGGCTCACCGTGAGGGAAGTTAATAAGGTCTGCCGCGCAGAAAATCTGCGCCGTCCCAAAATTCTCGCTGTAACCGTGCTCACCAGTCTTAGTAAAGAAGATCTCAAACGCACGGGCGTCATTACCGGTGTGGAGAACCAGGTCGTGCGTTTGGCGAAATTAGCCAAGGAAGCAGGGATGGACGGTGTTGTGGCGTCACCACTGGAGGTCGTGCGGATTCGCCGCGAGTGCGGCAGAAATTTTTTGTTGATCGTCCCCGGCGTGCGCTCACGCGGAGAGTCATGGGATGATCAGAAGCGGGTGCTCACGCCGGAAGAAGCGATGCGTGCAGGAGCAGACTATCTCGTGGTAGGAAAACCAATTCGCGACGCCAAAGATCCGCGTGAAGCCGCACGCCAGATCGTACGGGAAATGGAGCAGGGCCTGACGCTTCCAGCTGGACGCACTGTGCGTCTCTTTCGTGGGCATGGCTCCTCTTAACTGCATGGTTTTCTTGACAGATGGGATACGGCTCGCTAACAACGTGAGGGCGAGGAGGTACTGAACGTACTATGGCTG
Source organism: Candidatus Methylomirabilota bacterium (assembly GCA_035575235.1). Classification (GTDB taxonomy): domain Bacteria; phylum Desulfobacterota; class Binatia; order Bin18; family Bin18; genus SYOC01. The sequence continues at coordinate 6,080 of DATLYA010000044.1, read as the reverse complement.
AACATCTGAAGTTTACCGAAGACCACCTCTGGGTGCGGGTCAACGGCAAACGCGCTCGGATCGGCCTCTCGGACTATGGGCAAGACGAATTAGGAGAGATTATTGCGATCGAGCTTCCCGATGAGGGCGACAGTCTAGAGAGAGGAGAAAGTTTTGGCGAGATCGAGTCAGTTAAAACCGTCTCCGATTTAATCGCGCCTGTCAGCGGCCGCGTCCTGGCCATCAATAGCGATCTCGATGACCATCCGGCGCTTGTCAATGACGACCCCTACCATGAGGGCTGGTTACTCGAAGTGGAACTGAGCGACAAAGAGGAAATTGAAGAACTCCTGGATCCTGAGGAGTATGAAGAATTCTCTGGAGGCGAGGAAGACGAATAACGGCGGGGCCTTTCTTGTCCTATTTACTGTCATTGCCCAGACGTTCCCGCTTGCTCCTGGAAGAGATAAATAATCTCTCCCTTCTTGGCGAACTTCAACGTCTCGCGCGCAATCTTCTCGAAGAATTCGTTATCCGTCTGCAGTCGATTGATGCGGTTGCGCAGGTCTTCGTTCTCACGCAGCAGGGCAAACACTTCAGTTTGCAATTCGCGTTGTTCTTGCCGCAATTTCCAGAGATGCAACAGACCCCGCTCGCCAACGAGGGTCGAAGCGGCAAGCAACGCATACCCAACCAGCAACGCCAACAACCAGAACCGTTTCACCACCCCACCTCCACCACGCGCCCTTATTGTACTGCCTCATGCCATGCTGAGCAACGCGCGCTCAGAACGACAAAAGAAAGGACGCCTCATGAAGATCAAAAAAGTGATTGGCCGTGAGATCCTCGATAGCCGCGGCAACCCCACGGTCGAAGTTGATGTACTGCTCGCAAATGGCGCCCGCGGACGCGCCGCCGCGCCCTCCGGCGCATCGACGGGTGCGCATGAAGCCTGGGAACTGCGGGATCAAGGCAAAAAACGTTACAACGGCAAAGGCGTGGAAAAGGCGGTGGACAACGTCAACCGCATCATTGCGCCAAAGCTCGTCGGCAAAAACGTTGAGGAACAAAAAAAACTCGATCACCTCATGCTTGACCTCGATGGCACGCCCAATAAGAAACGGCTTGGCGCCAACGCCATAGTCGCCACCTCGCTGGCGATTGCCCAAGCCGCGGCGGCGGCGGCGGGCGCCTCACTCTATCGGCTCCTCGGCGGTCCCCAGGCGCGCACCTTGCCAGTGCCGCTCCTCAATGTGCTCAATGGCGGCGCGCACGCCGCCAATAATGTTGACATCCAAGAGTTCATGATCGCGCCGGCCGGAGCCCGCTCATTTCGCGAGGCGGTGCGCATGGGCGCAGAAATCTTCACCGCGCTGAAACGTTTGCTGCAAGAGAAAGGGCTCACGACCGCGGTGGGAGACGAAGGCGGCGTGGCGCCGGACCTGCGTTCAAACGAAGAGGCCATAGAAGTGCTGCTGGAAGCGATCACGCGCGCCGGCTATCGCCCTGGCGCTCAGGTCTTCCTCGCCCTCGATGTCGCCGCCACTGAACTGTATGAGGACGGCAAGTATGTTTTTCATAAAGCGGGTGGAGCCGCGCGCAGCGCGGAAGATCTCGTCGCGCTCTACCAGCATTGGGCGAAGCAGTATCCCCTGGTCTCCATCGAAGATGGTCTGGCCGAAGACGATTGGGAGGGCTGGCGGCTGCTGACGAAAGAGTTGGGGAAAAAGCTGCAACTGGTCGGCGATGATCTCTTCGTCACCAATCCCGCCCGCCTGGCGCGCGGCATCGCAGAAGGCGTCGCTAACGCCATTTTGGTGAAAGTGAACCAAATAGGCACGCTGACAGAAACCCTGGAAACCGTGGCGCTCGCGCAGGAACGCGGCTACGCGTCGGTCATCTCGCATCGCTCCGGCGAAACGGAAGACGCCACGATCGCCGACCTCGCCGTCGCACTCAATGCGGGGCAAATCAAGACCGGCAGTGTGTGTCGTGGAGAACGGACGGCGAAATATAACCAATTGTTACGCATCGAAGAAGAATTGGGAGCGCGCGCGCGCTATCCAGGGAAGAAAGTCTTCGCCGCACGGGGTTAATTTTTTTTGCTTCGCGCCGATTTTTTCTTGCAGCGGATGAGACGATCTGCTAAAAAGAAGAGCACATGGACCTCCGCCGAGAGCAAAGAACGTATTTACTTTATTTAGGGGTTCCCACAACCTCAATTTATGCAAGGAGGTCGCTATGCCGACAGCAGCCAAGAAACCAGCCGCTAAGAAGGCGGCAAAGCCAGCGACGAAGAAAGCTGCAATGAAGAAGCCCGCAGCGAAGGCTAAAAAGAAGGCTCCGGCAAAGAAGCCCGCAGCGAAAAAGCAATAAGCCACCTCAGTCCAGCTCTCTCGGCGGAGGCGTCATGAGGCAAAAGGCCCTCTAGAGGGCCTTTTGTTTTTTCTTAGACTATCCGTACACAATCGCCCTCCGGAATAGCGTTGCGAGATTGCGCCACCCACAGCTGAAACCGGCAATGAATGTATCTGGCCGTTGTGCGAAAGGACGAGCCGGGTTGCGAAAATTCCTCCCACAGCAGTCGGTCGAGGATATCTGCGCTCGCGACGCCGCCGCTGAGAAAGCGGCACACTGCTTCTGGAGCCTTTCCGGCAATGGCTTCGCAGAATTTCCGTACGGCTTCGGCGCGTTGATAGCGCCACCCGCCGGCCTGTCCTGAAAAGTCAAGAAAGATCCAGCGCGCGTCTGGCAAGGGAATGCGCCGCAACGGCGCTTGCACCAGCATGTGATAGGCGATGCTCTCAAATTGCGAAGTTTGACGGCCAAGCCCATGCTCCACAGCTTGCCGTGAAAGGTGGGGCCCATCCATTTTTTCCGCTACAGCCCGTGATGAGTACAACAAAGGATTGTCTTTGCCGAGCACGCGCCGACTCTTCTCTTGAAGGGATAGACTATCGTACTCGGCCTCCAGTCGCGCAAACATTTCATCGTACGCGCGGCGGTAGTGTGTATAGGTTCGCATTGCTGCGTACTCTAAGAGATTGCCCACCCCCGTGCAAGCGCGCTCTTTCCACCCCTCTTTTCTATTTCCATCTCTGGCTCTCTCTCCGTCGCTTCCGCCGTGCAGACCCATAGCCCGCTCCCGGTCTCCTTTGTTACAATCAGAGCGCCGCAGATATTTGCGTGAAGGATTGTTCGCTTCTCATGCTGCAACTAATGAATGTTTCACTCTCGTTCGGTGGACAGCAAGTGTTTCGCGATCTCAGTTGGCATCTCCGCAAAGGAGACCGCGTCGGACTCGTTGGACCAAACGGCGCTGGTAAGACCACCTTGTTTCGTCTCATCATCGGCCAACTTGAACCGGATAAGGGGGCGGTGCACCGCAGTCGCGCTGTCACCATCGGCTATCTGCCCCAAGAAGGCATCGCCGTCGCGGGCCGCACCTTATTTGCTGAAGCACGCAGCGCACTGCCACAATTAGGCGATATTCAAGCCGAACTGGCAGAAATCCACGCCGCGTTGGAGCACGACGCCGCTGACGGAGAAGAACAGACGGAATTGCTGGCTCGCTACGGCGAGTTGCAACACCGGTTCGAGGAGCTCGGCGGCTTCCGCGCTGACGCCGAGGTCGCGAAAGTGCTGACCGGCTTAGGTTTCCCTGAAAGCCAGTTCACACGGCCGACAGAGACTTTTAGCGGCGGCTGGCAGATGCGCATCGCGCTGGCCAAGCTGCTCCTGCAACGACCAGATATGCTCCTGCTTGATGAACCCACGAACCATCTCGATCTCGATTCCTTACTGTGGTTGGAAGGATACCTGCGCTCGTATCACGGCAGTATCGTCATTATTTCCCACGATCGTGAGTTTCTTGACCGCATGGTGACGCGCATCGCCATGCTCCATCGCCAGACTTTGAAGGAGTACGTTGGCAACTATTCGGCGTTCGAGCGGCAATTCGAGCGAGAGGTGGAAGCCTACTACAAAGCCTATGCAGAACAGCAGGAAGAAATCGAGCGCATCAAGAGGTTTATCGACGCCTTTCGCTATAACGCGCGGAAAGCCTCGCAGGTTCAGAGCCGCGTCAAGCAACTTGAACGGATGGAGTTGCTCGAACCGCCTCAGGGCGTCCCTAACGGCGTTTGCTTTCATTTTCCCGCGGCACCGCGCAGCGGCCGTGTCGTGCTCGAATTGCAGCATGTCGGCAAACGGTACGGTGATCTCCAGGTGTTCCGCGACCTCAATCTCATTCTTGAGCGAGGCGATCGGGTCGCGCTCGTCGGCGTCAACGGCGCTGGGAAATCCACCTTGAGTCGCATTCTCTCCGGGGTGGAAGACCCAAGCGAGGGAGAACGGCGTCTTGGCTACAATGTCATACTGGATTATTACGCCCAGCAACAAGCCGACCGGTTGCAAGGCGACACTACCGTGTATCAAGAAATCGCCCGGGACGCTCGGATCGAGGTCATCCCGGAGCTGCGTACGCTTCTTGGCGCTTTTTTATTCTCCGGTGATGCGATCGAGAAACGCGTATCCGTGCTGAGTGGCGGCGAGAAAAGCCGTCTGGCGCTGGCGAAGATGTTGCTGCAAGCTTCTAATTGCTTGATCCTCGATGAACCGACCAACCATCTCGACATCCGTACGAAAGATGTCTTGCGTGAAGCACTGTTGCAGTTTGGCGGAACGTTTGTGATTGTCTCGCATGATCGGTACTTCTTGAAGGGCTTGGTCAATAAAGTGGTGGAGCTGCGAGACGGGCAGTTGATCGTGTATCCCGGCGCATTTGAAGAATTTTTGGCGTGGAAGGAGAGTCAAAAAGAGGACCAGGCGCGGAACGCGGAACGCGGAATGCGAAATGCGGACGACCAAGGACCCAAGGCAGCGGAGCGCACGGATGTTGTTCCACACGGAGTATTGGCGGCAATAGAAGAAGCGAAACGCGGAAAAACATCCTATGAGCAACAAAAGGCCGCGCGCGCAGAGCGGCAGAAGCGTGAGAAACGGCTTGCCGATTTAGAAAAACAGGTCGCAGAGCTGGAAGAGCGGAAACAGACGCTGGAAGCGCTGATGGCTGATGGCGTTACGTTTAGCGATCCCCAACGGGCGAAAGATCTGACCCATGAGTATGAAATACTGACGCAAACGCTAGAGGAGCGCTACGCCGCGTGGACAGCGCTGGCGGAGGAGATGGAAGAGTGAAGAGTGGAAAGTGACAAGTGAAGAAGAGAAGAGCGACAGAAGAGCCTCTCCTCGTTTTTTCTGTTATCTTTGCACTTTTCACTTGTCACTTTCTCACTTTCCTGTAAAGGAGGAACACTGTGCGCATTGGTTTAGGCATCCCGCCAATCGGGTTACCGATCGATCTATGCACGGAGGTCGTGCGTCAGGCGGAAGAGCGAGGCTTTGAATACATCTCAGTGGGTGAGGCCTGGGGAACGGAGACCTGCACCCTCGCTGCGGCATTCCTGGCTTGCAGCCGCCGCATTCACGTTGGGACAGGCATTGTGTCGCTGTATCTGCGTCCGCCGACACTTACAGCGATGCAAGCCGCCACGTTGGATATCATTGCGCCAGGCCGCGTACGTCTTGGCCTTGGCGTCAGCACGCGCAACATTAATTCTTTTCATGGCGTTCCCTGGGATTTCCCGGTGTCGCGCACGCGCGAGTATGTGACTATTCTTCGCCGTGTCCTTGCTGGGGAAAAGGTCACCTACGAGGGACGGTTTTATCAACCACAGGGATTTCAACTCAGCATGGCGCCGCCTCAGCGCCTGCCGATTTATTTGGCGGCTGTGAACCCACGGATGCTGCAATTGGCTGGAGAGATTGCCGATGGCGTGCTGCTGGCATGGTTGCCGGCTTCACAGGTCCCGCACTCTGTAGCTGAGATCGCCAAAGGCGCGGCGCGAGTGGGCCGTTCATTGTCGGATATGACAATCGCCGCCTATATCCACACCGCTGTGACAGAGAATCGTGAGCTGACCATCAAACAGTTGCGCCGTGTGTTAGTGGGGTATTGTCAAGCCAACACCTACATTCAGGGATTCCGCCACTTCGGCTATGGCGATATTCTCGACGAAGTTCATGCGCGCTGGCGGGCG
>DATLYA010000043.1:0-4832 GCA_035575235.1 Candidatus Methylomirabilota bacterium | reverse complement strand
AAGCTCGGCGCGTTCGTGCGCGCGCAAGGCTTGGCGATGCTCATTATTGGCGTTGCCTCCGCTCTTGGCTATTTCTTCATCGGATTGCCCAACGTGCTGGTGTTGGCGGTGTTTGCGGGGCTGTTGGAAATTATTCCCCTTATGGGTCCCATCGTGACCGCGATGTTGGCGGCGCTCGTCGCGCTCCCGCAGGGATGGGCCGCTGTGCTCCTCGTTGTTGGGTTCGCCACGGTGTTGCAACAATTTGAGAGCAACGTGCTGATCCCACGCATTATGAGCCGCACGGTCGGTATCAGCGATCTGGCGGGGCTGTTCGCCATCATTGCGTTTGGTGCTCTGTATGGCGTGCTCGGAGTGTTCGTGGCGATTCCATTGACTGTGGTGATTCAAGTTCTGTTGCAACATATGGTGATTAGTCCAGAACCGACGCCGGAACCGGCGGCAGTCGCTCCCCACCCGCTGGCCGCCCTCCAATCCCGTGTCCAGGCCTTGCGGCAGCAGCTGCGATTGCGGTTACGGGAGCGCAGCACCCGGCTGGGGCGCAATGCCGACACAGCCGATCATGTGGCTGATGTGCTTGACCAGCGCATCGAGCAGGCCATTGAGCGTGTCGAGACCATCCTGGCTACTGCGCGCAGCGATACCGAATTGATCACTCCCGAGGAGCACGAGACGATTGCGCGAGCAGTGCAGCAGGCAGCTCTGGCCATTGAACAGGCGGTAAACCAAATCAACGCGACCATGCCGCCCGCGCCGAGCGAGGAACAGGCGCAGCAAACCGAGATAGCGGCTCCAGTGGTCGAACAACTCCAGCGGAAGACGCGGCAGATTGAACGAGCGGTGCAGCGGGCGGCGGAAGTATTGACCGAAGCGCAGGAAAACGACGAGGTTCCGCAAAAGCCCCGCGCCGAAGAACAGTCCGGGGGGAGGCCGCAACCATAGGAAGAAGTTTGCGGAAAACCACCCTCCTCTGAGTCTCTGCTGAAAGCAGAGTGAAAGAGCGTGTCGATACGGCTGACGAATTCCACGCGGCCCCACCATCCTCAACACCTGTCAGGACGCCTCAGCTCGCCTCCTTTGGTATAAGGATTGCCTTTATCACCAAGCGGAACTGTTCCCTCTTGCAACAGGACGGAATGGAGGGCGGTTTCCAGTATAGGAGGGACTCTGTATGAGACGAGGTCGACGGGGCAAACAGCTTGTGGCGGCTAGTATGGCGGGATGCCTGGCGATTGGGGCTGCCATATTCATCACTAGTTGTGAAAGAGAAGGCCCGGCTGAACGTTTGGGCAAGGAGGTGGATCGCGCAGTCGAGGATGCGCGCGACGCCCTGTGCGACCCCGGACCAGCGGAACGGGCAGGAAAAAACATTGACCGTGCGGTCGAGGACGCCCAGGACCGAGCGGCCCGCGCAGTGGACGCTGAGGGACGCTAGCGAGCGTGTGAAGCGCGTCTTTCTGGCGCTCAAGAGGAGCAAATCGTGCACTCCCACGTGACGCTCGGACGCCTCTTCGGCGTCGAGATTGGGTTTCACTATAGCTGGCTGATCATTGCCTTTTTATTTTAATTGTGCTCTCCTTGGTGGGCCATTTTCAGGCGACTCATCCTGAGTCGGGGGCGCGCGGTCATCTGGACAACCGCCGTCCTGACAGGGGTGTTGTTTTTCTCTTCTATCATTGTCCATGAACTCTCGCACGCCATAGTGGCGCGGATAGGGGGAGCGCCGGTGCGTTCGATTACGCTCTTTGCCCTTGGCGGCGTCGCGCATATTGAAAAAGAAGCGGCGAGCCCAAAGGCTGAATTTTGGATGGGCATTAGCGGTCCGATCACGAGTGTGGTGGTTGGTCTGGCGTGTGCGGAGCTCCAATATATGTAATGAGGTGCTACGCTTCTCCCCACGCCCCGCGCCGTATCTGCCTCAGTCTGCTTGGCGGTGAACTAAGAAAACTCTACAGACTATGTGAGAGAATAACTACAGCGCTCGCTGCACATCCCAATTTCCGCGGGAAATCCCGTTATTTCTACGAGCTCGACGTGGCATAGCTGTTGCTGTTTTTGGGAAACACTGCTGAACATCTACGGCGCTTTATCGCCGCAGAGTTCAAGTATGAGGGAAAGAGTGATGCGAAAACTGACAAATATAGCCACGCCGGCCGCCGTGGCGGCGGTCGCGGCGTTGTTACCCTTAGCGACTGTCGACGCTGGCGATTACCGGCGAACCGCTTATCTCGAAGAGACAGCGTCCATAAGTCCGGCAGCGCAAAACTTCAGCGCCAATGAGTTTTTTACTCAGGCCGATCGCGACCTGGAGAAGCGTATCCGCGTCAATTTGAGTGTAAGTTTGGATCGTCCGGTTGCAGAAGCCGCTGACACGCTCCAAATCGGCGTCAAGGAGGGCGCAGTAGCCCTAGCCGGAGCGGTTCCTGACGAATGGACAAAGGAGGAGATTGAGCGTCGCACGAGGCGCACTCTCGGTGTTGTGAGTATAAATAATAGAATTCAAGTCTCACGCCTGAGCGCACAGGCGGAAACAGGGAGCCGCGCCCTGTCATCTGCGACGACGTCGGCCGCGCACTCTACAGGGGCTGCGCCCTCTCGTGAGTGTTATGCCGAGCCGCGGCCTCTGACTGACGCTGAACGGGCTCGCCTTGCCGCTCCTGCTCCGCCGCCGCCAAACGATCGTGAACTCCTCCAGAAGGATCGCATAGGCTCATTTCCCGCTACCCAAGCTCGAGCGCAAGAGGCTGTAGGTGAACGACAGGAGACGGGCAGCGGCAATATGCATGATGAAGACCGTACGGGGACAACCGGCCCTTCAGGATCACGCAGCTTTTCGACTACTACTGGCAGTGTTGATCCTGGCGAGCGATTCGCCAAGCCTGCCGGCGACTATGCTGTAACGACTGTGGATCGTTCGATCGCTGAACGGGTGCGTACGATGTTAAACGGCGATCCCTCACTTTTTGTCACGCCGGATAACGTTCACATTAAAGTGGACAATGGATATGTCATTCTGAGCGGCTGGGCCAACAGCCAGCAGGAAAAAGATTTAATTACTGAGCGGGTGCAGGAAATCAGCGGAGTGCAGGGAGTCGACAACCATCTGCAAGTCATCTCTCGCACGGGTTCGAGGTCCGGGAGCCGCTAAATGTGAAGAATTTATTCTGTAAAGGAGATTCATATGCGTAAGATCGGAGTGCTTGCCTCGCTCGCTCTGATTGGGCTGATCGGGTGCACAGACAATCGTTCGACGACAGACAGGACGGGACAAACTACCTCGCCAAGCGAGCGGTCCACCGCGGGCAGCGCCAGTACGGCGCCTGCCGAACGGCCCTCGCCGAGCGCCCCCGGAGCGCCCCCGGCGGCGACGACCTCGATGAGTGAGGCGGACCGCACGTTAGCCCAACGGGTTGAAGATGCATTGCGCAAGAATACGACGTTAGCATCGGCGGCGCAGAATGTCCAAGTGTACGCCAACAACGGCGAGATTACGTTGCGTGGGTCGGTTAGCAGTGAGCAAGAGAAAACCAACATGGTCTCGGCGGCGCAACAGGTGGCTGGAGTCACGCGGGTGAATAATCAGTTAGAGGTTGCGAGCGCCAGTCGGTAGCGTACGACGCCGCTCTCCTCTACCCTGAACCCCTCTTGCGCCGGAGAGTGGACGCCCCGCAGGGTCGCGTCAATCTCGGAGAGCTTGTTCTCTTAGAGAAGGACGCGGCGCTCCGCGTCGTGATGACTTGTGCGTCACGACAAACAATTTTGCTTCAAGGAAGGAGTCGTAGCAGTATGGCCGGGCAAAGGAAGCGTGGATTTGCCGCCATGGACGCACAGATACAACAAGAAATCGCACGTAGGGGTGGACAGGCGGCGCATAAGAAAGGGACGGCGCATGAATTTACCCCCGAAGAGGCTCGTGTGGCGGGGCATCGAGGTGGAAAAGCGGTCAGTAGAGATCGGCAATATATGGCGCTGATCGGCCGACGCGGTGGGCGACGTTCTGGGCGACGTTCCGGTAAGACACGTCAACAGTCGCAAGTAGCGGCTGGCAGTGTTATTTCTGAGGGCGGCGAACTGAACGCTACGATGACGCTTCGCGCGGACCACAGAAAAGTCGAGGACTTATTCCACCAATATGACCTGATCAAGAGTCAGGCTCGCCAGCGTGGAGCCCTCGTGCGGCAGCTCTGTCGCGAACTTGATCTTCATGCTGAAATTGAAGAAGAGCTCTTTTATCCTGCTGTGCGTGCGGCATTCGCAGAGGAAGGTCAAGAGCTGGTGGCGGAAGCTCTGCGGGAGCATGGGAAAATTAAAGAGTTGGCGGCGCAGCTGTGGGGAATGAGTCCTGATGACACTGCCTGTGATCCCATTGTTCAGCAACTGAAGGACTGCGTGCAGCATCACGTGCAAGAAGAAGAGCAAACAATATTGCCCAAAGCAGAAGAACGACTGCGTGATCAGCTGGATGCGCTCGGCGCGCGTATGCGCCAGCGTAAACAACAAGCTGAGGACTCTGCGAGCGAGACTCCTGGGGAACAACAAGAGAATATGGCAACCGCAGCCCCGGCAGGTCCGCTCCCAACGCTCGAGGAGCCTTCAGTGCTTCATGCTGAATACGTAGAGGACACAAAACCGAAAGGAAAAGCATCTATGTCGAATATCGAACAATCAATTGACGTCAACGTGCCTGTGCGCACCGCTTATAATCAGTGGACGCAATTTGAAGATTTCCCCCGGTTTATGGAGGGCGTGCAAGAAGTCCGTCAGCTCGACGATAAACGGCTGCATTGGCGCGCCAACATCGGCGGGAAGGAAAAAGAATGGGACGCTGAGAT
>DATLYA010000042.1:0-36455 GCA_035575235.1 Candidatus Methylomirabilota bacterium | reverse complement strand
TTCGCCGATGACCCCATCCCGGTCTTGATCGCGAAGTCGATACTTCGGATCGGAGGTGCGGAAAATGCCCCGTTTGTAGTCTTCGTACAGACCTTCCGCCGCCATGCGGTCCGACCGGTAGATCTGACCGGGAATATAGGGGCGACCCGCCGATCCCATGCCGCCTGCTAAGCCGAGGTTCACGCCGTTGTGAGCGACCCACATCTTTCCCTCAGGGGCGTCCACGACTTTTGGCATTTTCTCTTTTAGCGCTGCTGGGGCATTATCCGTAAACAAGGTTGGCGGCAACCACGGCAGATCAATATGTCCATCAGCTGAGATCACGGGGTGATTGAACATGGTCTTATCCTCCTTACGCGTAGGGGCAAAGCAGTGCGCTCAGCAGTGACGCCACGGCTTCGGGCGTCTCTCCACCTGCTTCGCTCTTTTTCTAGCAGAAAGTCATCCGGTTAGAAAAGCAGCGGGACAGATGTGCTCTGCTCTGATATGGTCGCTACAGCACGGAAGAGTTTGGAGACAGCAGCGTGGATTTACGGACGTTCTATATTTTGAATCTTGCCGTTTTTACCGGCAATCTTGGCATGGGCATTGTCATTCCATTCTTGCCAATTTACGCCAAGACTCTAGGCGCCACAGGCCTGACCATCGGCATTTTCTTCGCCAGTTTTCCGTTAGCTCAGATTTTGTTTATGCCGACAATCGGTCGTCTGTCGGACCGGCACGGACGAAAAGGGTTCATCGCGCTGGGGCTGTTTTTCTGTAGCCTGCTCTCGTTGTGGTATCTTTACGCCCCCAACATCTTGTACCTCATCCTCGGGCGTTTCGTGCAGGGCGGCGTCATTGCCCTCATCATTCCGATCGCGACCGCCTATGTCGGCGACCTCGCTCCGCCGGAGAAACGCGGTACGTATATGGGCGTCTTTAACTTGTTTCTTACTAGTAGTTTTGGCGTTGGCCCGCTCGTGGGCGGTTGGCTGAGCGACGTGTATGGCATGGAAGCCAGTTTCTATTGGATGGGGGGGCTCAACCTCATCGCGTTTTTGGCCGTGCTGGCGTTCTTACCCGAGGCGCGTCCTGTTCTCCATGCCAGGGCGCAGACCGCTTCATATCGCGAACTGCTGCGCAGACCGAAAATTCAGGCGCTGGTGTTTTATCGCATGATCAATTCCATCCAGATGGGGCTGTGGTTCTCGTTCCTGCCCCTTCTGGCCACTGAGGTTCTGACGATGAGCAAGAGCCACATCGGCGTTGTGCTGGCAACATACATGCTCGTGAACTCTCTGGTGCAAGTGCCGTTTGGCCGTCTGGCGGATCGCATCAGTCGCCAGACGCTTATCGCCGCGGGCGGGTATCTCGGGTCGCTGGCCTTTGCCGCCGTCTGGGGCGCCCAAGGATTCCTTCACCTCTTGTTCGTTGGCGCGCTTGCCGGCGCTACGTCGGCCATGGCGATGCCTGCTCTCACCGCCATGGCTGCTGATGAAGGGCATCACGGTGGGATGGGCGCGATTATGGGAGTCCTGAATATGGCGATGAGCGCGGGCATGATGCTCGGTCCTGTGCTTGCTGGCGGGCTGGCCGAAGTGACCGGGCTCCGGGCCTTGTTTTTGTTTAGCGGTGCAGTTGGTGTGCTTGGAACAGCGGCGTTTGGTTGGCTGACGATGGAACAGCATGCGGCAGCGCTCCCTACGCCCGAGTTCGTGGAGAAGCAAACGCAGGTGGGCTCGTGACCGGAATCGGAGAACCGGGGGATTGGGGAACCGGAGAGACAATGCTCCGATTCTCCCCGTTTCCGTTTCGCCGATTCTGTTCGGCTAAACTAAGCGCAGGGAGTTACGGCTCTTTAGTAAGAACAATCCCGCTGCCCCGCAGCATCGGCGATCCGTCAATCGCACACACTGCCGTAGCTCCCGGAATCTGCCGTTTGTCTGCACGTCCTGTGACTTGAAACACGGCTTCGGCAATATGACCCATGCCATGCAGCCGTCCTTCGCTGAGACTGCCGCCGAAGGTATTCACTGGAAGTTCTCCCTCCAAGGCGATGCGCCCATCTTGGATGAACTGATAGGCCTCGCCTCTACCACAGAAGCCCGCCGCTTCAAGCCAGTAGAGGGTAGAGGGACTAAAACCGTCATACAGTTCCGCCGCATCCATGTCGGCAGGACCGAGACCTGAGGACTCCCACAATTTCTTCGCCAGCGATTGTCCACAGGCGATGTAGTCGTCGAGGGCGTAATGAAAGAGCGTACGTCGGCGGCTGGTGTTCTGTCCATATCCTGCGATGTATGCCGGCGGGTTGCGTAGATCTTTTGCGCGTTCCGCCGTGGTGAGAACAATGGCGACACACCCTTCTACTGGAATGTCACAATCAAACAAACACAGCGGCTCCGCAATCCAGCGGGCCGCCATATAATCCTCTCGTGTCATTGGTGTAGTGTAGAAAAACGCACGAGGATTGAGGTTGGCGTTGCGGCGACTGTTCACCACGAAGGTGGCGAGGTGTTCACGTGTCGCGCCGTACAGGTGCATATAGCGTTGCCATTGCATGGCGTGCCACTGAAAGATACTGGTTGCGCCATAAGGCGCCATGAACTGCGCTTCGCCTGAGGCGCGATTGCTAGTCCAGGCTCCATAACGTCCGTGCGGTTGATGCAACGCGCGCCAGATGAGGACGTAATTGCAGGCGCCCGCGATAAGCGCATTGACTGCTTCAATGACCGGACTCGCGATCATCCCGGCCTCGATCTGAGCGTACCAGCGGATATCCGACGCCACAGGCAGGTGGTTCAGGATGTACATGACGCTGACGATATCCTCTCCATCTCGGCTGCCCGCGCCGTGAGCCGGCAGTTCGGGATAGGTCGTCAGGCCATCGATATGCTCCGGCGCTACGCCTGCATCGTCCAACGCCGCGCGACAGGCGTCAAGAGCAAGAAGCCCAAGCGGTTGCTGAGAATGGCGCGTGAGCTGTGAATAGCCTACGCCGACGATCGCCGTTTTGCCTCTACCTGACCACATGATTCTTCCTTCCCGTGTCCCAACCCTATTGTAGGGGCGGCCCCGCGTGGCCGCCGTGGAGAGAGCAACCTCAGGGGGCGCCCCTACTCGGAAATGAGCCGAAACTGCGGCAGTGAAATTTCGTCATTTACATCTTCAAAATACACTTCCACGCGCTCGCCAATTCTTATGTTGCGCCGTTCCGAACCTGGCAGATTCGTCACCATGAACAAGCGTGGCTGCTCGTCTAGCTCTACCAAGACATTAAGGTAAGGAATCTGATCTTCGAATCCCGCGACATTGGGCTGATACATCACCGAGAACGTATAAATCGTTCCCTTGCCGCTCACCGGCGTAAACGTCAATTGTTGTGACAGACATGCATCGCACACTGGACGCGGCGGGTGATTAAAGTAGCCGCACTGGCTGCACCGTTGAATGACAAGCCGGTGTTGTTTCGCAGCCTCCCAAAACGGACGAGAAAGGTCATCGACGGCAGGCAAGGGTCTCCCACTCTGTTGCGCCATACAAGATCCTCTCGTTAGGTTTATGAAGACAAATCAGTCGCAGCACGCAAGTCCGCCACTTGCTCCGGCACGGTAAGCAGTGCATCGGTGAATATGAAGCGGCGAAGCTGCACACGCCAATCAGGACGCTCTTCGAGCAGGCGAACAAGATCCTGAAAGTCATCAACCGTAAAGGACATGAGACTTTTGTAGCCTTTTTCCGCAACTTTTCCAAGCAAAGAATAACGAAGGGAGCCTTTGCTTCCTGGCTGCGAGCCTATGGTATTGTCGGAACCCGGCCTACTTCACTAGCGCTGCTGGATGAGAGTTGTCGTGACAGACAGTCGAAAAACAAAAACACGAGAACGTACCCGGTATGCTGCCTACCTTCGTATCGAACAGCTCTTTGCGCTCGTTCGACCTTATAGGCTCGACGTCTCGAACGGGTTCCTTATTGCCAAGACGCTTGTCAGTTTGCTTCCTTGCTGCAACTTATAATATCAACAGCTCATTCCCTGATATTTTCGCCAGAGACCGTGATCTTATGCTCCTCCGAGCTAGAGGAGCACCGTTAGCCTATTGGGGCAGTTTCGCCTGAAGTGGGCTCTATTACCTCCCTAAAGATATTCCTCCCCCTCTGTCAGCATGATTCATAGAATGAACCGTCCCTTTGCCTCCTCCTGTCTGAGGCCGTGCGAACATTTGTCTCTTTCTGTTTTGTCTGTCGCATTTCATTGACATCTGCCGCCAAGCGATCTACTCACTTACAGTTTTTCTTTGCCAAACGACGGCTGATCGTTGTCTCTTTTGTTACGTCCATTTTGACCTTCGTCCAGGATATGTGGTAAAAAGTAGAAAAAACCGGTAGTTTTGATTATGGAGGGGGAACAACATAACGGTACGAACTTTGCTCCATGAGATCTTGACGCAGGCAAGGAAGAAAGAAGTCTTCCCGTGCGAAAAGCCTCAATAAATGTATATGTACGCCTCTTGTTCAAAACAAAGATGCCTGGCCCTGACAACTACAGAGACATTTCTAGGCGGTGCGGCGCGGTGAGAAAACAACTTTCTCAAAAGGCGTCAAACTCGGGGCACTACACTTTTCTTGCCGGCAGGGCGATGAGGAAACGATTGTCCTTGCGTGACTGAGCCTCACATCACTTTGCGAGAACATTTCCCGTTACTAGGTAAAGTTACTATGGGAAAGCGAATTGCTGTAAAGAAGGGAGGAAGGAGTGCGATAAGAAGAAGTAGCTTCACTTACTCAGGGGGTAGATATCTACATTTTCTCGATCAGGAAGGGAGGGAACAGTGTAACAAGAAAGATAGAATTGGTTAAATCTTCGTGGAAGGGCTCGCGGAGCTTTTCCTCCAGACGCCATCGTCCATGCCTTTATCCCTCGTCATTTGGCAATTTTCTCTCACAGAAGGAGAATGCATAATGAATTGGAAACCGTATGTTACATTTGCTGTCGTGAGTTTACTGGGTCATGCAGCGGGAATGAATGCTTTTGCGGCGGCTAAGATTTCTCAGCAAGGAAATGCCACAGTTCTAACCGTTCCAGATTCGGAAGCCCAGGCAGGAGCTGATTCGATCGACTATGCGAATGCCGTACCCCTAGATCTTCCCCAGGGCCCGGTCCGCTCAGCTGCAGAGGAGCAGGCGGACCTGATCAACGCCTTAATGTCTCCGGCGACAACGGGCACGCCTGGTTTTTCGCCGGGTGGGAGAGGCAATGGGAAACTCAGCCCGACCTTCCTTGGTGCGCCGAATGCAGCGGTCTCCGGTGCTCTGGACGTTGAGCCTCAAGAGTTCGGCACCAACAATCATCCTTTTAGCACTGCTCGCGCCGATTTATTAACGCTTGCCACCAATACCCAATATCCTTATCGAGCATCTGGAAAGTTGTTTTTCAAGATCGGCACTGGCAACTTCGTGTGCTCCGCATCTCTAATCAAGCGTGGGCTCGTCGTCACCGCGGCGCACTGCGTGTCGAACTTTGGCAAGAGACAGTTCTATACGGCCTTCTCCTTTGTTCCCGGCTATAGGAATGGCGTGGCTCCGTTTCAAACCTGGGCCGCTCAATCGGTAATTGTCATGACCTCCTACTTTGTTGGCACCGATCCTTGCGCTGTCTCCGGTGTCGTCTGTCAAAATGACATTGCGGTCATCCGGCTAGTCCCCAAAACCGGAACAGCCCTCGTCTTTCCGGGTACGGCAACCGGCTGGTATGGGTATGGCTGGAATGGTTTCGGCTTCACAACGGGTGGGCTGACGCACATCACACAGATCGGGTACCCGGTGTGTCTCGATAACGGCCAGTTCATGGAGAGGAATGATTCTCATGGCGTTAAGACTGCCTCCCTTTCCAACAACACTGTGATTGGCTCGCTGATGTGTGGTGGGTCGAGTGGTGGCCCGTGGCTCGTCAACTTCGGTATCCGCCCCACTCTGACTGGGACTACGAATGGAACTGCTCCAAATCCGAATATCGTGGTGGGTGTAACCAGCTGGGGCTTTACCAGCACCGCCCCCAAGGAGCAGGGAGCAAGTCCCTTCTTGAGTACTAATATTCTCGTGCTGGTTAATTCGGCATGCGGCTCGCCGGTGAACCAGCCGGCCTGTCAGTGAGGACGAAGTCGACCGAGCGGGTTGAGTTTGTTTCCTTTACGGCGGTGGATGTTTGACGCCGTGCTCGAGAGAAAGAGACGGAAAAACACAGGCACAGGGCTTTGAGCCCCTGTGCCTTGTATTATGATGAGATACAATGTTAAACACCAAAGCTAAGACCATGAACGCGAGAAACGATGAGTCACCTGATGAGTAATCCACAGTCGAGATATATTGTTCTTATTGGCGGCGTCTTGGTTGGGTGTCTCTTGTGGGAAGGCATGTTGGCTGCACAAGCTTGTGACAAAGAAGAAGAAACCAACCCCCCAACAACGTCAGCTCCAGAAGAAAATCTTCAAGGGAGTGACGAGATCGACTATGAACATGCCCAGCCCATGCCCATGCCTTCTTTGCCCAGCCCTCCTCCTTCGGAAACTTTGCCTGAACCACCCTCTACTGAAAGCCCAAGCCCTCCTGGATATTCTCCAGGAAGCGTTGGGACGGGTAAAAAAACCCCTAAAATTTTAGCTCCTCCAAAACCCCTTTCAGAACTCATTCCGACCAACGATGCAGATTCAGCAAAAGAAAAGGTGTGATCCTTCTTTTTTCCTTCCTTCGTGAAAATCTTACCAACACTGCTTTGAGTGTGAGCTTTCCTGCTCTGAACGATCGGTAGCGCAATCGTAGCGCCTTGGCCGCTACTTTATGACAGGGTTTGGTATTAATGTGGTATCAAACATTCACGGAGGTTCGGCATGAAGGATGTACGCTCATTTGCATTAATTCTCAATCTCCTCTTTATCTTGCAAACTCCAACCTGGGCGCAAACCGTTGCCAAAGAGCCGGAAGTCGAAGCGATAACACCGCGGTCCGATGAGACCTATTGGACGCCCAAACGGATGCGAGAGGCCAAGCCGATGCCTATGCCATCCATTCCAGAGGGCTACAGATATCCAGGTGAAAGCACACCTAGTCCTCGACAAATACCTGGGCATACTGATGCCCACGAGCCGACCCCGCCTGTGATCCCAAATGTTCCCAATTGAGGTCTTCTTTTTTCTTCCCTCCTCTTTCCTTTCCCGGTGAAGATGCTGAGGAGACTCTTCTCATCCTCAGCTTTTTTGCTGCTCTTCCTGATCCTTCTCAGCTGGCATGCGAAGTGCATTCAGTAAAGTCGTTCTTGAAAACGAGCCTCTTCAGGAAGAAAAATTTTCCTCCTGAAGAGCAATTTTTGCAGGAGGAAGGGCATGAAAATCCAGCCATTTACTAATCCTCAACTTCTCTTTCAATCAGTGAGCGGACGAAGCGCTGCAACTGCGCCTCGAGTGTCCAAGCCGGGGTTTACAGACCACTTGTCTCTTACGACAAAGGACTCTCGCGTTCTTTCCGCTTCGTACAGACTGCTGGGTCAACCGATTACGCAGCCGGCCTCATATGGAAAAGTTACGCCTCTCCCGGCGGATAACTTCACTGGGTCCCAACCCCCTTCGGATGGGACGAGAATCAGCCCGATCGGCATTGTTCCCCAACCGACGCCACCTGAAGAAGAGGCGAGTTTAGTCGCGACGTATACACCCTCTGCTGCGGAGATAAAGTCTGCCGAAGATTATTGGACACTCGAACGCATGCAACAAGCCAAGCCTATGCCCATACCGGCCGTGCTATTACCAAATGATTTAATCCCATCTGAAGATGGATTGCTTGCAGAAGGGTCAAACGGCGCACCGCAGTACAATGTGCAGGAAGGGGAAGCGCCGAACTGGGAGAGTTGACCCTTTGCCTGGCCGAATCCGTTGTCAGTGAGCTTGAGCCTGATAATTCCCTCATGCGCATACGCCAGATCGCATGTGGAACATGACCCAGGCGTTTAATGATGACGCCGGGTCATTGCAAAAAAAAAGAAAAGGCTCCATTAGTTCAATAAATATAACGGAGGAGGGCGTTAGAGATGATCGATGCACCAAACCAATGGCGACTGGAAACTCCTGGATATAAGGGTTGGGAACGCACCGCCAGGCCGAATGACCCGAACAAATATTTTATGGTCTCTTGTGATAGCCACATGAACGAACCAGCGAATTTATGGCGGGAGCGTATTGACGCGAAGTACCGTGATCGTTTGCCCCGTATCGAGGTGGACGAAAAAGGGGTGAAGTGGAGTATCTCAGAAGGCTTTCAGCGGTCGCGGTTGCATGACTCCGTTTTCCAAGGGGAAGACCTGGAGCGACAGAAATCTGGCGCTGACCCAGAGCAACGTCTCAAAGATATGGCGCGCGATGGCGTCGACGCTGAGATCATTTTTCCCAATAAGGGACTGGCGATGTGGGCGACGCCGGACCCGCAGTTTGCTATGGCGCAGTGCCGTGTTTATAATGACTGGGCCTGGGAAACCTTCAGCAAATACAATGACCGCATGTCGCCGATGGCGGCTTTAGCGACTGGTGATCGCGCAGGCTCAATAGCCGAAGTGAAACGTGTGGCGAAAATGGGTTACCGTGGCCTCACCCTTCCCTGTAAGCCGGTTTTTGGCGCTCATGATGCACGGCATCCCAACTATAATCTGCCGATGTTCGATCCTCTGTGGGAGGTGATTCAAGACTCAGGGCTGCCTATCACGTTCCACATTTCAACCGGGCGCGACCCGCGCGCTGCCCGCAAAGACGGCGGTGCGGTGATTAATTATGTGTCGCATGCACTCGCGCCGACGGTGGAGCCAATCGCGAATATGTGCGCCTCGGGAGTGCTGGAGCGGTTCCCTCGGTTGAAATTCGCCGCGATCGAATGCGGCATTGGCTGGGTGGCGTGGGCGCTGGATGCAATGGACGAAGCCTACAAGAAACACCACATGTGGGTGTGGCCGAAGCTCAAGAAGCTCCCCAGCGAATACTTCCGTGAACACGGCTATTGTTCCTTTCAAGAAGACCGGGTTGGAATCGACCTGGCGGTAAAATATGATTTAGTAGACAATTGTCTGTGGGCCAACGACTACCCGCATCACGAGGGCTCCTGGCCCCATTCGGCGGAAGCGATTGAGCGGCAAATGGGCGGCTTAAACGAGAGCCAGAGAGCGAAAATTCTTGGGCTCAACGCCGTAAAGTTGTTTAAGTTCGAGGCGCCAAAGGCGTATCTGGCGCAGTACGGTGAAACATTGCACTGAAAACGGGCGCTCTCCCTCACGAATGTTGACGACCAATTTCGCTCGTCTAATGGCGCGTCTGTAGGGGCGCACGGCCGTGCGCCCCTACGCGTTGGCGGCGTCGCGCCGACGGGCGCTCACAAGGATCGCCCCAGAGGTTAAGGTGTTTGCGCCCTGGTCAATCACTTTGCCAGCACAGCTCTGGCTAACTCTTCCACTTCCGCCAGCGCCTCAGCTTTTGTCGTACTTTTGATCCAAATGGTCGCGTGATCAGCGCCTGCCTGAGCGAATTCATCAATCTGCCCACGCTCACGGAATTGTCCGGGACCGCCAAACGCGACAATGGCAATCGACTTTGGATCGCGCCCGGCTTGCGCCGCCAGCTCATTCAACGTGGCGCGGCCGCGACGAATATAGTCCGCCGATGACATTGTCGGCACCCAGCCATCACCCCATTCGACGATGCGTTTGAAGACATACTTGGATGAGCCGCCAAGCAACACCGGCGGGTGCGGCTTCTGCGCCGGTTTGGGAAAAGAGATCACCGGAGGAAAGTCGTAATACTTCCCGTGATATTCAGACTCTTCCGCAGTCCACAATTGTTTCATCGCCTGAATAGCGTCGCGCGTCTGCGCCCAGCGATGCGCGAAATCACCGCCCATGATTTCCGTTTCTTCTTTCAACCACCCTGCGCCAATGCCGAAGAGAAACCGACCGCCGGAGTATTGATCGAGGCTGGCGATTTCTTTCGCCAGCAATAACGGGTTCCGCTCTGGAACAAGACAGATGCCAGTGCCAAGCTGAATTTTCGTGGTGACTGCGGAGACGCGCGCCAGGGCGACAAAGGGGTCGGCAATCCGTTTCGCGCCTTCGGGAATGCGACCATCGCGCGAGCCGGGATAACCAGTAGTGAAGTGCTTGGGAATGATTGGGTGTTCTGGAACCCAAAATGAAGCGAACCCGAGTTCTTCCGCTCTCTTTGCAATTACTGCCGGATCGGTAGTTGGGTCTGAGGTTAATAAAAAGACGCCGACTTTCATAGATTTTCCTCCTTTTCTGCGAGCGGAGGGGCGCGTTCTGAAGCGCCCCTCTCCAGTGAGGTTTACTGCGCCGCCACGCCGCCGTCTACGGGCATCGGCAGGCCAGTGACAAACGACGCCGCCTCTGAACAGAGCCACACCACGGCTTCGCCAATTTCCTCGGGCTTCCCCATGCGTCCCACGGGCTCCGCCGCCGTCATGCGTTCCGCACGTCCCGCGCGTTGTCCAGTGATGCGATCAACCATTGGTGTTTTGATGACGCCCGGACAGACTGCATTCACCCGGATTCCTGACTTGGCGTATTCGAGCGCCGCTGTTTTCGTCAGGCCAACAACTCCGTGTTTACTCGCAACGTAGGCCGGCATCTGCGGCACGCCAAGCAACCCTGCATCCGACGCTGTATTAACAATAGCGCCGCCGCCTTGTTGCAACATTTGCTGAATTTCGCACTTCATGCACAGCCACACGCCCTTGAGGTTAATCAGCATCACGCGATCCCAATCCTCTTCCTTATAGTCAGCGGTTCGGCCTAGCACGCCCTCGATCCCGGCGTTATTGTGAGCGCAATCCAAACGGCCATAGGTTGCGACGGTTTTCTGCACCATCGCCTCGATGTCTGAGGCTTTGGCCATATCGGCTTTGACAAAAAGCGCGTCGCCGCCCGCTGCTTTGATCAGGCGTACGGTCTCTTCGCCGCCCTCCACTAAGACATCCGCCACCACCACCTTGGCCCCTTCGCGAGCGAAGATCAGCGCCGTGGCGCGGCCAATACCCGAACTGCCGCCGGTGACTAAGGCAACTTTTCCCTGAACCAGTCCCGCCATGATGTTCCTCCTTATGTTCTGTCATAGATCAGACTGCATAACCCGCAGTAAGCGTAGCGTGTCCGGCGCGAGTGATCTATGCCGGGACAGAGCCGCCTGCCCGTCCTTCGCCAAGCTCATTCCCTTGTCTCCTGCCTCGCTTCTGCGCTACAGTTTCCCGGCTGTGCAACGACAAAGGAGGGACCTGCATGCAGGGGCTCGAAGGCGTCAAAGTGCTTGAACTGGGCAATATGGTGTCCGCCGCGTATGCGACAAAACTAATGGCTGATCTTGGCGCGGACGTTATTAAGGTCGAGGAGCCCGGCGGTGATCTTGCTCGCCGCCGAGGACCGTTTCCTGGTGGAGTTGTCGATCCCGAGAAAAGCGGGTTATTTTTGTATCTCAACACGAACAAACGTGGAGTGAGCTTTAATCTCCGCGAACAGCGAGAGAAACTCTTAGCGCTGGGGGCATGGGCCGACGTGCTCGTCCATAATTATCCTCCCGCGCAGATGACGGTATTGGGGATTGATTACGAACAATTCCGGGCGCTCAATCCACGACTCGTGATGTGCTCGGTTACGCCGTTTGGTTTGACCGGTCCGTACAGGGACTACAAAGCCTATGAGCTCAACCTCACTAACGGTGGGGGATGGGCCTGGCTCAGTCCCGGCGCCTCTGATCAACCCGATCAACCGCCGCTCAAAGCCGCCGGCCAACAAGCCGATTTCCAGAGCGCGTTGTGCGCCGCCACGGTGTCGTTAGCGGCTTACTATCACGCGTTGGAAACCGGCGTAGGCCAGCATATTGATCTCTCCGTTCAATCGTATATCGCGTCATTCCTGGAGCAGAACTTTATCTATTATACCTACATGGGGCGGATCGCTTCGCGTCTGGGACGGCGGCAATTGTATCCGTGGGGCATCTTTCAATGTCGAGACGGCCTTATTTTCCTGCTCGCTGTGGAAGAAGATCAGTGGCGACGACTGGTTGAGCTGATGGGCAATCCTGAATGGGCCAGCTGGGAAATTTTCCAGGATCAAGTTAACCGGTCAAGGAATTACGACGCTCTGAAAATTTACCTCGAAGAATGGCTGCAACACTGGAACGTGGAAGACCTCTGGCGCGCCGGGCAGGCGCGGCGCATTTGCTTTGCGCCGGTCTTCACCATGGCGCAGATGGCCCGACAAGAACAGCTCCACGCACGTAACTTTTTCGTAGATGTTGTTCACCCTCGCGCGGGCAAGTTAACGCATCTCGGTCCGCCCTATCGGCTGGAAGAACCGTGGTGGCGGATTCGCCGTCCTGCACCGCTGCTGGGCGAACATAATCAAGAAGTGTTCAGGACGCTCCCCAGTACGCAACATGCAACACGCAACACGCAATCCTCAGCACTCAGCGCGCGTCTCCCTCTCGAAGGCATTCGGGTCGCGGACTTCACCTGGGTGTGGGCGGGACCGTATTGCACGATGCACCTGGCGCACCTGGGCGCTGAAGTGATCAAAATTGAATCGCAAGGCCGGGTCGATGTCACTCGCCGTCTGCCGCTGTATCCGAAAGGCATGAAAGGCGGCGTGAACCGCTCCGGTCTGTTTAATCAGTGGAGCCTGGGGAAGAAAAGTATATTGTTAAATTTCGACAAGCCCGAAGCTCTTGCCCTCGCGAAAGAGCTGATTAAAAAAAGCGATGTCGTGGTGGACAACTTCGCCACCGGCGTCATGGAGCGGTTGGGATTGAGCTATGAGGAGCTGAAGAAAATCAAACCGGATCTTATTGTGGCCTCTATCACTGGCTATGGCCACACGGGCCCGCAGAAAGACTACATGGGGTACGGGCCGGCCATGGCGCCGCTCTCCGGCATGTCCGCCATGACCGGCTACGCCGGCGGCCCCCCGGAAGAGATTGGGCTCTCACTCGGCGACCCTAACGGCGGTATCAATGCAGCGGTTGCTATCTGTGCTGCTTTAGCTGCGCGGAAACGCACAGGCAAAGGACAATGCATCGACGTATCGATGTGGGAGGCGATGACCGCGCTCGTTCCTGAAGGGTGGATGGAATACGCCATGAATGGAAGTGAAGTCCCGCGCGACGGCAACCACGATCCCTGGATGGTGCCGCACAACTGTTTTCGCTGTCAAGGCGAAGATGAATGGGTTTCTATTGCCTGCGGTTCAGATGAAGAGTGGCAGGCACTGTGTCGCGCCATTGGCCAGCCACGACTGGCGGCAGACGCCCGCTTCCGCACGGCCAAGGACCGCAAAGCGAACGAGGGTGAGCTGGAGCAAATACTGACAAGCTGGACGATCATGCGTGATAAGTGGGAAGTCACTCGGCTCTTACAAGCCGCAGGTGTAGCCGCATTCCCGTCCATGAACAGTAAAGATCTGACCGAAGATCCGCATCTGAACGCGCGCGGATTCTTCGCCAAACTGCCGCACCCTGAAGTCGGCGAGAAGATACACACTGGCATTCCATGGATTTTCACGAATGCTCCCAACGGCGTGCGCGCCCCCGCGCCTTTGTTGGGCCAACATACGGATGAAGTGATGCGGGAGGTGCTAGGGTATTCCGAGCAAGACATTGCGCGGTTAAAAGAGGAAAAGGTTCTGTACTGAGGGCGTGAAACGTGTTGCGTAGTGCGTGGAGGAGGAAACGAACCGCTTACAGCGATTTGCATTTGCGTCCGGGGTTATCTTAGGTCCCCTCTCCCCTTGCGGGAGAGGGACAGGGTAAGGGGAAAGTAAGAGATCATGACGGATGACCAGATTAAGGAGAGAATAAAATACTACACTGAGTGGATTCGTTTACTGTGGATTACCTTGATTGGGTTATCTGGTGGAATTTCCGGCCTGATTCTCACACTCGATTCCCCGATAAGAGTAGGTCTGCTCACTTTTGCTCTTGTATTTGGCATCGGAGTCATTGTGATAGTCTTTCTCCTGCACCGTGCTATCCTACGATTAATTGGACAACTCCAGGGAGGCAAACTATGACTGGATACGAAATTTATGGCCTCATCGTCGCCGCTATTTTTACCAGCAGCCTCTTATATCTCCTCTGGAGCATCGCCAAAACGATCAAGGAGTAGCTTTCGCTCATGGACTTTCGTTACCTGCTTGTTCAACAAAATGAGGGCATTTGCCGCCTCACGCTCAATCGCCCTGAGCGGCTCAACGCGCTCAACGTGCGCATTGGCGTGGAATTGTTACACGCCCTGGACGAGTGCGACCGGGATGACGAGGTGCGTGTGGTAATCCTGACTGGCGCCGGGCGGGCCTTCTGCGCGGGCGATGATCTCAAAGGAATGAACGAGCCGGGGGAACCGGACCGTCGATATCGCGACCCGATAAAGCAGTATGTCAAAGGCGAGGGCCGGTGGCCATTGATCGTCACCAGGATGCGGTCATTGTCAAAACCCGTGATCGGCATGATCAACGGTCACGCCCATGGCGCTGGATTCAATGTCGCACTTGGCTGTGATCTGCGCATCCTGGCCGATACAGCGACACTGCGCATTCCCTTCGTACAACGCGGCATCGCCACCGGCACGAACCTGCTGCAGCAATTCGTCGGCATTGGCAAAGCAATGGAGTGGGCATTGTTAGCGCCGACGCTCTCCGCCCAGGAAGCCGAGCGGTGGGGTCTGGTGAATCGTGTAGTTCCCGCAGAGAAGCTCGAAGAAACGGTGATGGCGTTGGCGCGCGAACTAGCCCAAGGTCCAACCTTGATCTACGGATACACGAAGTCCGCTATCGTACATGGGTGGGAAGAAGCGTCTGTCGAAGCCGCCTATGAACATCAAGGGTTAGCGTTGTACTACACGCAGCAGACTGAGGACTTTGCTGAAGGGCGGAAAGCCTTCCTGGAGAAACGCCCGCCGCGCTTCCGCGGGCGGTAAGATAGAGCTCCAACAAACTGAGGAGATGTTTGCATGATTAAAGCGGCGAGTTTTCCCGAGGCGCATCAACAGCGTTATTTACTGCCGCCGTATCCGGCAGTCTATCTCAACACCTATATTACGAACCTGATTGCCGACTTTCGCGATGCGAAGCTCTCGGACCACCTCGACGGAGGGCAAGCGCTGTTTGCCGAGTACGAAGAGGGCGTCGCAGCTACCCATGCCCATCCTGTTGACCAGTGGCAAATTTATGTGGCCGGTTCTGCATATCTAAATCAGACCACACAACCTTCGTACCCTACACTAGGGAGTGTGGCTGATGGTGGCGCAGCCATCCTGGCTGCGCGCACAGGCCGGAGGCCTGTGCCACCAAAACTTGCTGTCCGGCACTGCGCCAAGCTCCTGTGGTTCGATTTAGCGAAAAAGCCGGTTCAACTTGTGACCCTGCAGTACACCGATGCATGGGTTCCTGAGGTGGTAGGGTGCGCACCACGCGCCGAGAGAGGGCCTCTTTGAGGCGTCTACCGTCAGCGTTCTGAGCGAAGGAGTTGCAGCACTGCAGGCCATAGCTCGCGGTCGTGTATATTGTAGTGGTATTCAATATCAAGTTCTTCAAGCAGTTTTACAATCCTCTGTCCAGTGATGCGGTCTCCGTCCCAATCTCCCGCCTGCTCAAGAATGGTTTCCAGGAAGCGATGCAAAATGCCGAGCACGCCGCCGCGCCCTTGGGTGAGGACGCGCAAAAGCGAGACATGGTTGAGTGCAAACCCCGGTCCTTTCTGCAGCCATCCCGCAAACCCCGGCTCTACGTCCGTTGACTGTTGCCACCAATGCAACCAGGCAAACGTCAGGGCGACTTGATCGGCGTACGAGAGCAGATAAAAGCTCGACGCCCAGGTTTGCGGGATATCGACATCCGGCGACACCAGTGGGTAGAGCGCTTCGAGTTCTCCCGGGGAAAGTTGGCGATTAGTTTCCGCCAGGCTCCTCCAGCGCGCCAGGGCGTCGCGAAGAATAGCGTCCATTTCCGCATGGCCCGTGGAATGTCGCAAAAATTCAAGCATGGCGGCTCCTTTTCAACCTGAACACTGTTATAGCACATTCTTTAGCGCGGCCATCACGGCGCCTCGTTGCACGGACGCACAAGTTCATTCATAAAGATGGGCGTGAGGGAGAACGAGCGCTGGTCTCCCATCACCGAACAGAAGGGAGGACTGCTCAGGCAGGAGCGGGCGAAGAACGTTTCTATGTGATGCGTGACGCGTGTTATGCATCACACCCTGTGTGTTATCTACCTGTAGGGAGGCGTATTATGAGGTTAAGTAAGCCACGACTCGAACCAATCCCTGAATCGCAATGGAGCGACGCCGTTAAAAAGACGCTGCGGGAAATCAAAGTCGGTCAGGGCGAAGTGCCGAACATCTTCAAAACATTGGCGCACCATCCAGACCTGATGCGCCGCTGGCTGGTGTTTGGCAATCATGTCCTCTTCAAATCGACCCTTCCGGCCCGTGAACGAGAACTGATTATCTTACGCATTGGCTGGCTGTGTGAAGCCGAATACGAATGGGCGCAACACGTACGCATTGGCAAACAATCCGGGCTGACGGACGACGAGATCCATCGCATTAAAATTGGTCCGACTGCGAAAGGATGGAATGAGCGTGACACCCTCCTGCTTAGGGCGACGGATGAACTCCATAAAGATGCGTTCATCAGTGACGCGACCTGGCAGGGGTTGAGCAAATACTACAACGCCCAACAATTAATGGACATCGTGTTCGCCGTGGGACAATACAACCTGGTGTCGATGGTGTTGAATACGCTCGGTGTGCAACTTGATCCAGGGCTGACGACGACGTTTGAAAACACGTAAGACGCGCTGCGTGGCGCGTGAAATGCGATCCCAAATCTCACGCAACACGCGCCACGTTTCACGCTTCATTATGCTTGGAGGTTCTCATGCCCGATCGACTAAAAGGGAAAATCGCCATCGTTGTCGGTGCGGGACAAACTCCCGGTGACACGATCGGCAATGGACGCGCCTCTGCGATTCTGTACGCTCGCGAGGGCGCGAAGGTCATAGTCGTGGACCGACGGCTCGACTCTGCCGAGGAGACTTGCCAGATGATCGCAAAAGAGGGCGGTGAAGCCATCGCCTTTCAGGCGGATGCGATCAAAAGCGACGATTGTCAAAAAATGGCCGAGACGTGCGTCCAGCGCTTTGGCCGCATTGATATTCTTCACAACAACGTTGGCATTGGCGACAACGACGGCGGACTCAATCAGGTGACGGAAGAAGCCTGGGACCGCATCATGGCCGTCAACATGAAAAGCGTGATCATGCCGTGCAAGCACGTTATTCCGATCATGCGCGGTCAGCGTAGCGGCGCAATCCTCAATATCTCGTCGATTGCGGCGGTCTGCAACGTTGGTATTCTGGCGTACAAAACCTCGAAGGCCGGCGTCAACGCCATTACCAATCAGCTCGCCCTGTCCAACGCGAAATACGGCATCCGCGTCAATTGCATCATGCCGGGACTCATGGATACGCCGATGGCGATTGAAGGCATTTCCAGAGCGCGCGGCATTGCCAAAGAGCAACTGCGGAAGGAGCGTGACGCTATGGTGCCGCTCCTCGCGAAGATGGGCACGGGGTGGGATATCGCCTATGCGGCGCTCTTCCTGAACTCCGACGAAGCGAAATTTATCACCGGCGTCATTCTGCCGGTGGATGGCGGACAGAGCGCCAAAATCGGCTAACAAGAGCAACCCTGCTCTCTCACAAGAGAAAGAGAATAGGGTGAGGGAATCAGGGGTAAATCACAGGCATGACATCGAGAGAACGTGTTCTCATCATGTTGCACATCACCCCATCGCCTGAGGCAACGGTGTCAACGAGAAAGAAACCTGGATCATCAGGCCGCTTTTACTTGCACAGCGAGACGCAATCCAAGCGCGTCGAGAAGCGCTCCGATCGTTGAGAGCCTCGGGTTGCCTCGTGCAGACAGGGTACGGTAAAGGGTCTCTCAATTCAGTGCTGTCTCTGTCGCCAGCTTGGCGACGCCACGCGCCTCGGCGACATTGCGCAGCGCCAAAAGAAATAACTCTTCCGCGTCCTCTGTATGCTCTTCAAGCGCAGCGTTGAGGTACGCTGCCGCCTCTTCTGGATCTTTGAGTGACTCCATCAGAGTGGCTTGGTAGCTTTTTGCCCGTCTTGCCATGTGCTGATCTCTTATACTCTGCCCAATACCTCTGCCTCCCACACAGGCCAGCGCATTAAGTAAGGCCGGTGGAGAGGACCTGCACCAAGTACGCATTATCCCATCCGGCCCGCAAGCGCTGGATGGGGAGGCCGACTGTCTCGCCGGGTTGGCGTTTCAGGAGTTGCAAGGCCGTGCGGCGGACCAGCGCCAGATTTGAGGCTGCCCGCAGGTGGCGGACACGACAGCGGTCTTCCTGACAACTCACATCCAAACACCAATGCAAGTCATTCTCCACCTGCCAATGCTGACGGATGGTGTGGTGAAAGCGTGCGGACTGTGGGCGGCAGGCTCCTGAGATAGTAGGGCTGCTTGCACTGAGTCTGCAGAGCAGTGGACCGAACCCGCCCGGCCATGACCACCGAAGCCACACCAGGCCAGTGCTGGACGAGCGGCGGCCGAGCCTACTTCGTCGGGCAGCAGAGCACCTCGATTGCCGTGTACGTAGCGAACCGGCAAACCGCTCGGTACTCCCGCGTGGAGCTCCGTTTGATCGACGTCAGATAGCCCCGGCCCCCGCATTCAGCGCCTGCGCTCATGGCCACTTCGGCGGCGCCGCAAGAGGCCGACGCCGCGAGCGTCCTGACGCCTCCTGCATTCACACGCGAAGAGATCATGGCGCACGCCTTGAGAGCGGCCGCACCCGGAAGACCAATGGGCCCCCTCGGTCCCTGAGGACCAGCTGGGCCTTGCGAACCAATGGGTCCTTGCGGACCTATATCTCCTTTTGGACCGGTCGGCCCCATAGGGCCTTGAGGACCTGCGTCCCCTTTTGGACCGGCCGGACCCACGGGGCCTTGAGGGCCCGCGGCGCCCTGCGGGCCCTGGGCTCCCATGTCGCCCTTGGGCCCGGCTGGGCCTTGGGGGCCGCGCGGTCCGCACAGCTGATCGTCGGTGAGCGACGCGGGGTCGAGTATCAACACAACTTGCGTCTGCCCCAGCGCCCACGTGATGAGCTCAGCATTGCTGTCAACTGTCAAAGAAAAAACCCGGCTTTGATATCCGGGATTGAAAGCGGACGGTGTGACATACTGAAGGTCGCCTACCGTGAAAATGTTCAATTCGGGGCTTTGCAGCGAAGTAGTCTGATTGTCGACGCCAAAGCGCAGACGCACATGCCCATCATCGATGCGATCGAAGCACTCGAACTTTGGATAAAGCGGAACACTAACAAAGCCGAGTGCGGGGACCGAAAACCCAAGTAACAGAATCAATGCCCTAAT
Source organism: Candidatus Methylomirabilota bacterium (assembly GCA_035575235.1). Classification (GTDB taxonomy): domain Bacteria; phylum Desulfobacterota; class Binatia; order Bin18; family Bin18; genus SYOC01. The sequence continues at coordinate 16,981 of DATLYA010000042.1, read as the reverse complement.
CAGCATGCCGACACCTCACCGCTCAAGAGAACCCTACTTTGTTTTAGCAAAACAAAGATAGGAAATTCAATTCAATGGTCTTAACAGGGCGAACGCATCTAAACATGAAGAACGTGGCGGGAGTTGCCCTTCCGTGGAGAAACGCTACTATCTGACGAGCTTGGCGGGCGATGCCCAGCAGTTTGGGCAGGCGGTGCGCGACCATTGGGGGATTGGGAATGGGCTGCACTGGGTGCTCGATGTCGCCTTTCACGAAGATCAGAGTCGGCTGCGGCGCGAGTATGCCGCCGAAAACTTCGCGATCCTACGCCATCTGGCCCTCAACTTATTACGCCAGAAACCGAGTGGGCGCAATGGTATTAAGGTCAAACGACTCAAGGCGGGTTGGGATGATGCCTACCTCGCCAAGGTGCTCGTCCCCAAAAATTAAGATGCGTTTGCCCTGCCCCAGAACTGGAGCGCCGCAGCCGTCTCCCCGCAACGCGGGGAGACGGCTGTCCGCCGTTGTGCGGGAAGTGTTGAGCAACATTTCGCTGAACCGGGCGCAGCCCCCTCGTGTTACGACTTAGCGCGTGAGGCTGGTGTGATTGGCTGTGCCGTCGATGCTCTTCCTGATCTCAGCACGCACCCAAATACGTTGAAGGCTTCGGCAGGCGGTGACGACCGGCGTGCTCCTTGATACCGGCCCTTTGGTGGCTATCTTGTTACGGAAGGACTCCTACTTGCAGCAACCATACAAGGTGATCGTCCTTGACAGCGGCAGGTGAAGAAGGTCGAACGCTGGAGGTAGAGGGACGCGACGGCGTCGCGCCTTTGAGCGTTACAAATTGCCCACCTCCAGTTCCAACAACTTCCCGTACTTCTCAATCGCTCTCTCCCGCCGCGCAATCAAATGCCCCGTAGGGAAGAGTCCATCCGTGCCTTTGTACTCCCGTAAGACTTGCCGCGCCACCGTAACTTTATGCACCTCGGTGGGACCGTCGGCCAGACTGGTCATGAACGATTCAATGATCTGGGCAGAAAAGGGCATTTCGTTCGAAAGCCCCAGGGCGCCGTGGAGACGCAGCGCGCGGTACACGACGTCGTGGTAAACTTTCGGCATCAACGCTTTAATCGCCGCGATGTCCTTGCGCACTTTGCGATAGTCCTTGTATTTGTCAATACGCCAGGCGGTGCGCAACACCAGCAGACGGAACTGCTCCATTTCAATCCATGAGTCGGCGATTTGCTCTTGCACCATTTGTTTGTTGGCGAGGATTTCTCCTTGCGTCTCGCGGGACAGCACGCGCTCGCACATCATGTCGAACGCTTTCTTCACTTGACCGACCGTCCGCATGGCGTGATGAATGCGGCCGCCGCCTAAGCGCGTCTGCGCCACCTCAAACCCTTGTCCACGCTGCCCCAACAGATTCTCCCTCGGGATGCGCACGTCTTCATACCGAATGTACGCGTGCTCCCCGGCGCCGTCATGCTCCGTGCCTAGCCCCACATTGCGAATGATATTGATGCCTGGAGTATCCGAGGGAACCAGAAACATCGACATTTTCTGATACGGCGGCGCGTCCGGATCTGTCACCGCCATCACGATTAGAAACGAGGCATAACGCGCGTTCGAGGAAAACCACTTTTCACCGTTAATGACCCAAAAATCGCCTTGGAGTTCGGCCTTGCACTTGAACATCTTCGGGTCAGCGCCAGCGTGCGGTTCTGTCATGGAAAAGCACGAGACGATGTCATTGTTGAGCAGCGGCTCCAAGAAGGTCTTCTTTTGCTCCGGCGTGCCGTAGTGCGCCAAAATCTCCGCGTTGCCAGTATCCGGCGCTTGCGTGCCAAAGACAATCGGACCGAAGCGCGAGCGTCCAAGAATCTCGTTCATCAGCGCCAGTTTCAATTGACCGTAGCCGGGACCGCCGAGTTCTGGTCCTAAGTGGCACGCCCAGAGTTTGCGCTTTTTCACTTCAGCTTGCAGCGGACGGACCAGTTTCTGATTACGTGGGTTCTGAATATCATAGGGACTGCCTAATAGATGATCTAACGGTTCTACTTCCTCGCGGACGAACTGGTCTATCCAATCGAGCTCCTTTTGAAATTCCGGTTCGGTCTCAAAGTCCCATGCCATAGCGCGACCTCCTTACTGAAGATGATGTAAGGGGTTCGGCGAGAAACGACAAGGGCAGGCGAAGAGGATCAATACCGATAGGAGAAAGGCGTTTGTTGGGAGCCGCACCAGGCGAGACGCGATTGCGCCTTTCCTTATAGCTCTTTATATTTTTCCTATGAGCGCTATTACCTTCGATACTCACGCGTATGTCAAGAAACTGAAAGCCGTCGGCGTGTCGGAGGAACAAGCCGAGGTGCAGGCGCAAGCCATCGCTGATCTTGTGAATGATCGCCTTGTGACAAAAGAAGACTTGGAACGAGGATTGAGAGAGTTAGAATACCGCCTGATTATTCGGTTAGGGAGCATGATAGTAGTGGCGATCGGAGTCATTGCGACCCTAGTAAAATTACTATGATTCTTTCGTGGGAAGACAGCGCTATGAGCGTACTCAAAGGGCGCCATCATATTACGCTGTGCGTTGGCGGCGTACAGGAAGACTATGATTTCCATCCAAAGTTGCTTGGTCTGCACGGCGTCAAAAAGACCGTGCTTTTAACGGCAAAACTCGCATCTATACGCTTGTAGTATGGTAATGAGACTGGTGAGCCGAGCACGCGGGTGACGACGTTTCCCTAACTCGTGCGTGAGCCGCGATCCTCCTGCCTTTGTTTTAGACATCCTCAAAGAATTGCGTTGACTCTTTCCCTAAGAGAAAATTAGGGATAGGGTAGCTATGAACTATACGAACTATGCTACCATCCGCAAAGGAGGGAGACATTCATGTCATATGATGTCCTGATTAAGAACGGAACGGTCGTTGACGGGACCGGCGCGCCGCAGCGCCGGGCTGACGTGGCTATTACCGGGGGAAAAGTCGCTGAGATTGGCAAAGTGACTGACAGTGCAAAGCGCGTGATTGACGCTTCAGATCTAATCGTCGCGCCTGGATTTGTCGATCCCCACACGCACTATGATGCGCAGATTTGCTGGGATCCGTTGTTTACCTGCTCCTCCTGGCATGGCGTGACCAGCCTCGTCATGGGCAACTGTGGCGTTGGCCTGGCGCCGTGCCGCCCCGAAGCGCGCGAAATCGCCGCCTGGGACTTGGTGAACGTCGAGTCTATTCCGTTTGACGTGCTTGCCAAAGGCGTCACGTGGGATTGGACGACTTTTCCTGAATACATGAACGCTGCGGAAAAGCGTGGACTCGGATTGAACGTTGGCTTTATGGCTCCGCTGACGCCATTCCGTCATTTTGTGATGGGCGAAGAGTCCATGGAGCGAGCGGCCACGAAGGAAGAAACCGCGAAGGTCGCGGCGCTCTTGCGTGAAGCGCTACAGGCGGGAGCGTTGGGCTTCTCGACCACCAACGGCCCACAACACATAGGCTACCAGGGGCGGCCCTTGGCCTGCCGTTTAGCCAGCCGTGAAGAGCTGACGGCTTATTGCAATACGCTGAGAGACCTAGGGAGGGGGGTCATTGAGCTCGCCTTGAACGATAATCCTGGCGTTGTGTCTGAAAGCGATTATGACCTGTTAAAGCTGCTGGTCTCGGAAAGTCAGCGGCCGGTGACCTGGTTGGCGCTGCTCAACCGTGATGACAAACCTGAGGCGTGCATGGAGACGTTGCGGCAGACGGAAGCGCTGTTGCAGCGCGGCGCCGTGCCGCAGGTGACCTGCAAGCCGTTGATCATTCAAATTGATCTGCGCAATCCGTTTATTTTTTCTAACATGCCGTCGTGGAAACCGGCGTTCAATCAGCCGGTGGAGAAGCAAAAAGAACTCTATTGTGACGCCTCATTCCGCCAGGCGTTCCGCAAAGCGTTGCAGGAGCCGCGCATCTTTTCCGACAAAACGCTGTGGGGACGGTTACATATTAAAGAAGTTAACAACCCGGCGCTGCAATCCTACGTGTGGAAGACCGTGGCGGACGTCGCCGCCCTGTGCGGCAAAGACGCGCTCGACACGTTCCTCGATCTCGCAGTGGAGGACGATCTCAACATCCAGTTTACGATGGAGATCTTCAATGCGAACGAAGAGCGGATTCCCGAGTTGATCACTGACCCGCGCACCATGATCGGTCTATCGGACGGCGGCGCGCATGTGGACATGCTGTGTGACGCCGGTTATTGCACATATCTGTTGGGCACCTGGGTGCGCGACAAGGGCGCGATGAGCCTCGAACAGGCGGTGAAGCGCATCACGTCTGAGCCCGCAGACTTCTTCGGCCTCAAAGGTCGGGGACGTCTCGCCGTCGGCCAGGCAGCGGACGTGACGATTTTTGATCCCAAGACGGTCGGGTCGGGCAAACGTCCGGAGATGCGCACTGATCTGCCCGGCGGCGGTCGCCGATTAGTGGCGCCGGCGCAAGGCATTTGCTTTACCTTGGTGAATGGTCAGGTGCTCTACGAACACGGCAAGCCCACCGGAGCCATGCCTGGACAGGTATTGCGGTCGGCGTAACACGCCTGCTTCATAGGCTGAACTTGAAAGGGCGGGCTATTCACCCGTCCTTTCTTTTTTGTTCAGGCGCTGCCAGCAAACGCGGCCCCGCCTCATATAGCCGATGAAACTCACCTTGCACGTCTACCTCGGTAAACGCTGAACGCAAGTTAGCGGCCGGTCTCTTGCTTGAGAAAATCGAGAATGGGGTACGTTATTGCCTCGGTCTCTAACGCAGTGCGCCCGATCTATGGTCTCCACTCTTTCTCTTTCTGACTCTGTCTTTCAGGAGAGCAACCATGCCAGTGCAATCACTGAACAACACAGTAACCGCAGACGATGTCGTGGACGTGCTGAAAGAAGATGGTTGCGTTATCGTGCGCAACCTTGTGCCTGAATCTCTGATGAATGCGATCTACGGAGAACTCGCGCCGTTTATCGAAGCCACGGCGATCGGGCGTGACGACTTCGCCGGGTTCCGTACGCAACGCACCGGCAGTTTGGTGGCGCGCTCACGCTCGTTTCACCAGCTTGCCTTGCACCCGTTGGCGCTTGATACTGCGGCGAAGGTGCTCGGTCCATACTGCAAAAAGTTTCAGTTGCATCTCACACAGGCCATCAAAATCAATCCCGGCGAGACTGCGCAAACGCTGCATCAGGACCAACTGGTGTACGATCCCTTCCGTTTCCCGCGCGGGATGGAATGCGAGCTGCATACCATGTGGGCGTTGACCGATTTCACCAAAGAGAATGGGGCCACACGGGTGATTCCCGGCAGTCACCAATGGGAAGAAGGTCGTTCGCCGTCTCCTGAAGAAACCGTGCCCGCCGTTATGCCCAAAGGTTCAGTGATGATGTTTACCGGTTCGGTCTATCACGGCGGCGGCGCGAACACATCAGACGCGCCGCGCCTGGGCATCGAAGTTGGCTACAATCTTGGCTGGCTGCGCCAGGAGGAAAATCAATATCTCGCCGTTCCACCAGCCGTGGCGCGCCAACTGCCCGAGCAATTACAGAAATTGATTGGCTACAGCCTCGGCGGCTATGCGCTGGGGTATTTCGGCGATGTGCAGCATCCGAGAGAAGCCCTGAAGGAGTAGTAGACGAATTTCTGCAATGGTGAAAGGAGAAGATACGGTGGGCGCAGCAGCCAATCAAGAACAACTTCGCTACTGGAATGAACAAGGTGGACCGCGATGGGTCCAACGTCAACAACAGTTGGATGCGCAAATCCATCAGTTGGGACTTGTCGCCATGCAGCGGGCAAACATGCAGCCGGGAGAGCGTGTGCTCGATGTCGGCTGCGGCTGTGGACAGACATCGCTTGAATTGGCGGAAGGCGTAGGCCCCAGCGGCTCGGTGCTCGGCGTTGACCTGTCGCAACCCATGCTCGCTCGTGCGCGCGAGCGCCGCGATGAGCGTAAACTCACGAACCTGGAATTTCTCCACGCCGATGCCCAGACGCACCGATTCGAGCGGGGGTATTTTGACCTTGTCTACTCTCGCTTCGGGGTGATGTTCTTCGAAGATCCTGTGGCGGCGTTTACGAATTTGCACAGCGCCTTGCGTCCCGACGGACGACTGTGTTTTGTCTGTTGGCAGGCATTGGAGAAAAACGAGTGGGCGCGTGTTCCGCTCATGGCCGCGACCAGGCATGTTCCTCCTCCAGCCCCAGCTTCGCCGGATGCGCCAGGTCCGTTTGCCCTTGCCAATCCCGACCGGGTCCGTCGCCTTCTCGAAACCGCCGGATTCACAAATATCAACATTGATCCCCATGAACCCACGCTCACCATGGGCGGGGCGGCCACTGTCGATGAGGCGGTCGATTTTCTGATGGAAATTGGACCAATCACCAGACTGTTGGCTGACTCAGGAGCGGATGTACGAGGGCGTGTAGCTGAAGAACTTCGTGCGGCATTGATCCCATACGCCACCAATAGAGGCGTCAATATGAGCGGCGCGGCGTGGATTGTGTACGCACAACCGCGCCGCTAAATCGAACGACAACGGGAGGGGAAAGCATCCAGGCGCTCCTTCTCGCCCTGTCCCTCTCCCTTGAAGGGAGAGGGAACCCAAAGACAACCTCTTCGTACAACTGTAAACTGCTGGAGATTAACCAGGCGTCTTTTTTTCTGTCTGACTCAGAACTCAGCACTCCTGACTCAGGACTGAAAGTGCGGCCTCACTTCCCTGGCGAACAGCTCCAATGAGTGCGTCACTTTCGCCGGGTCCATGCCCGGCATCTGCACGCCCATAACGAAGTGGGTGCAGTGATAATTCTTCTGGAAGCGTTCGATCTGGCGCGCCACCTGGTCCGGCGCGCCAATCATGATGCGGCCCGCGAGCGCCTGGCGCATCTCGCTGGGAGTTTTGAAGGGCCAGATGTCCTTGTCGCCCGGCACATCATTCGCCTCGGATAAAATCTCGCCATAATACTCCATCGAGTTGAACAGGTGGTCTTGTGTGTCCTCCCAGGCCTGCTCTTCCGTTGCGGCTACATAGACCGTACGTACCTGACCGATATTGAACTGCGCCGGGTCGTAGCCGTTTTCTTTGAGTGTCTGTAGATACAGTGGCGCGGGATCCGGACCAATGGTCGCCATGAGATGGCAGCCCATGCGCGCTACTCGCTGAATGGCTTTGTCGGCGCGCGCGCCCATCCAGATGGGGATATGCGGCTGCTGCACGGGCCTGGGCGACAGCGTCATATCTTTGACCTGGGTGAATTTCCCACTAAATGTGACATTCGTTTCGGTCCATAAGCGCCGCACCAACTCAATTCCCTCAGCCAATCGTGCTGAACGCTCTTTACGCGGAATGCCGTGCGCCTCAAATTCTTTGGCGGCATACCCCTGTCCGGCCCCGAGATCAAAACGCCCGTTTGAAATGATGTCGATACAGGTTGCATCTTCCGCCACGCGCACAGGATGACGGAACGGCATGAGCAGCACGTAGGTGCCGATGCGGATACGGCTCGTGCGCGCGGCGATGGCTGCTGCAGTCGTCAGAGGCGAGGGATTATACCCGTCGTCCGCGAAGTGGTGTTCGGCCAACCAGACGTTGTCGTACCCGAGTTCTTCTGCGCGGACGATTTGATCAAGGATGCCCTTGTAGAATTCCGGCCAGGGGCGACGCCATTGGCGCGGATTGCGAAAGTCATGGATGATGCCGAATTGCATGATATGAATTCCCATTCTCGTCAACTTACAGGCGTAGGGGCGCGGCGCGCCGCGCCCCTACAATAGAATCACACCGGCGGCAGCAACCGCAGCTGCTGAAACCGCTTGAACCACTTGCGGAACATATCTTCTGTGTCCATGCACTCATGAAACCCATGCTGGCGCGCCTTGATGGTGCTCACGAGCATGGCCGGCGGCAGTCGTTGCGCGCCATACGCAAAAACGAGATCCGCCATATAAAACGACTGGCCAACATAGTCACGGAGGCTCGCCGGCGCACGCAGATTATACTTCTTGACAATTGCCGCCCATTCGGCCTCTCGCTTTGGCATCTCTTCGGCTAAACAGCACGGGTGCGGCGGACCAACCTCCATGCCTAATGCGTCCGCTATCGTAGGCCATACATTCTGCCAGACAAAGACATCGCCATTGGTGATGTTGTAGATCTCATTACGGCATTGGGGCGAGGTCGCCGCCCATTCGCACGCATGCGCCAGGAGGTCCGCATCGACCGCTTCCGTCAACCATGGCGCGCCGCCAGGAAAGGACAGGGGTTTCCCGGCTTCGCGCAAGAGCGCCGCATACACGCCAATCGCGGGAATCGCATTCATATTGCTGCCGAGCGACTCGCCAAAAATAATCTGCGGCCGCAAGATCGTCCAATGCCAGTCTTGTCCTTGTTGCCGTTCACGCAAATAATCTTCTTGCAGCCAGTAGAAATTCTCGTGTTGATGGCGCGGCCACCGCTCACGCGCGGGCACAGGGAAGGGCTCGATATGCGCGCCATATGCTTTCGTGCCTTGCAGAAGCGTCACGTGCTGCAAATTCTTTGCAGCGGCGGACAGCGGCTCGAACAGGTTTCGCAACATGTTGAGGTTCGTCTCCATCTGGTCGCGTTCCCGCCAGCCTTGCACCAGGCCAGGCTTTTCGTACAACGCCGCATACACGAGGTGCGTGACATCGCGCATCTGACCAAACACGTCAGCGCATCGAGCTTTGTCGGTCAGATCCACTGAAAGCAGCGCGGCTCCTTCCAGGCCGGGAGGAATGCGGCGCGAGACGCCGACTGCTTCCCAATCCGGCAGTTGCGAAAAATGCTTGACCGCGGCGAAACCAACGAGGCCGGAAGCCCCGGCAATAAGGATTTTCTTCTTCGGCATGGTAGAGCTCTCCTTCTTTGCGGCCAACTCTATCTAGGACGATACAGAAGGACAAGAAGCGCACCGGGAGCGTTTACGAACTTATCCTGGCTTATATGAGCCGGAATTTTGCTATGCTTAGTGTTGTTGACACTAGCAGAGGGGAAGCATAGAGCAACAGTTCCACGCCTGACTCAGGATTTTCTTATGAAACCGCCATTTCGCCGCTCTTCTGTCCGCCTGCGCTTGGTGCAAAACCAAGCCCAACCATGGCCGGTCTCTCCCACTCGGGCAGGGTTGCTTGGCATGTGGGTGTTTCTTGGTTCGCTCACCGTCTTGTTTGCCACGAGTTTGTTCGCTTGTTTGCTGGTGACCATTCAAGCGGGCGCGTGGCGAACCGACGCCCAGCCCGGACTCCCGAGTAAGTTGTGGGTCAGCACGTTGTTTCTTTTGGCGACGAGCGTCGTGCTTGAGTGTGGACGCTGGCAGATTCGCCGCAACAACCGGCAGGGTCTTTTTGTTATGCTCCTCCTGACTCTCGGGCTTGGCGTCGCGTTTCTCATTAATCAGACGCGCATCTGGTTAGCCGTTGCTGAGATCCAGCTCCCATCGACGCCTAAGGCATTGTATCAATTTGCTTTTGGTGTCTTGACGGGGCTGCACGCCGTCCATGTGCTCGGCGGGTTCATCCCTCTTATCATCTGCATTGGGCAAGCGTTTCGTGAACGCTACTCCAGTTTCGATCACGCTCCGGTCACCTACTGCGCAATGTACTGGCATTTCCTCGATGTCATGTGGATAATCATCGTTTCGGCTTTGTTGCTGTTGTAGAATAATAACGAGAAAGAGAAAAGCCCTCGCTCTGTCCCTCTCCCATTGGGAGAGGGAACCTTGTGACAACACTCCTCAGGGTAGGAGGCTACGCCGCCTTCTTTCTTTTCGTCGCTAGAGTGGTAGGAGTTTTACTCTTCTTCTTTTTCGCAGCATCCACCATGGCCTGGACAGCGCGCCAATCAAGGATCGAGGAGAAACCGCCTTTCCCATCATGGAACGCGACCGGTCCATACACATTCGCCAGGTAAACAGTATCCATAGGATGGGTGGTGGCTTCGTGCACGGCTCCGGCAGGCTCATAGACCCAGTCTCCCTCGCGGGCCGAACCGCCACGGTAATCAAAGCCGCCGGAAATGACATAGAAGTCCGCCGGACCGAGATGCGTATGCGGGGCGTTCACCTGGCCAGCCTTCGCCTTGACCAACGCGCTCCACGCGCCAGTCTCCTTACTAATACGCAAGACAAGAAATTGGTTGCCTGTGCCGGTGTCGATCCATTCCTGGTCTTTCGTACGTATAAGCGATGCGCCGATTGGATCAAAGGCCATTGTTGCGGGTTTTGCCATGCGACTCCCCTCCTTCGTTTGTGAGATGCTGCGATTGTTATTGCTGGACGCAAGAAAAAACGCAAGAGGTGCGTCTACGCACGCAACTGGAAGCGTTCACCTTCGTACACAATACCGAGCGGCTCAATGACGACCTGTTTTTCCCCCGCTTCCACGCGTCCGGCGAGATAGGCTTTGATTCCTTGCTGAGCTGCAATCTCCACAACGTGTTGCGCCTCTGCTGGAGGAACAAACAACGCAAAGCCCGCACCCATATTAAGACTTGCGTATGCTTCATCCATCCCCAGACCAGTCTTTTCCACGAGAAATTGTAAAACGGTGGGAACAGGCGGCAACGTCGTCACTCGATACGTCAACGCGGCGGGATGCCGCATGAGCTTCCGCCAGCCATGGCCAGTAATATTCGCCATGTAGTGAATCGTCACTCCAGCAGCAAACAGCGCCTCGATCAGTGGAGCATAAATAATGGTCGGCTCAAGCAAGGCGGCGCCATAGAGGCGTCCATCGGCAAGCCGGCTGCCATAGCCATCCGGCAGTTGCGTCGCCAGTTTCCGCGCCAACGACACGCCATTGGCATGGATGCCGCTGCTTTCCAACAACACAATGGCGTCGCCAACCTGGAGCTGCTTCCCTACCGTCAACCGATCTTTCGGGGAAATAATGCCGACACACGACGCCGCCAGATCAATGGCTCCGTCCGCTACAACTCCGGACAGGCTTGGCGTCTCTCCGCCTCCCCAGGCGACTTTGGCGAGATCGCAGGTCCGCCGCCACCCTTCGACAAGATCTCTTATCCGTTGTTCGTCAGCAAACCATTCCGATCCTCCAGTAGCCCAATAGGCATGCACGCTGACAGGTCGAGCGCCGACCGTGATGATGTCGTTGATCGCCATGGCCAGCGTGTCTTGTGCGATGTTGTCGTAATAGGTCTTGGCAGTCAGGCCACGCATGGCGTCAGCCACCAGCGCTTTCGTGCCAAGACACTCAGTAATCGACGCAAGATAAAAGTCGCCTACGTCAATCACATAGGCGGATTCACCGCGGCTTTCTTCCACCTCGGTGACGCCAACAGCAACGAGATTCTTCGCTGTCGCCCGCGCGGCCTGCTGCGCCATGATCTTGAGCGGGTCGATCTTAGCGTAATCCACCCCGGCTTGTTCGTAGGTTAGTTTGCTGTCTTGCGGCATAGTAATTTTTTCGTCTGAGTTGACCATCCCATAGAAGTTAGTCTTTTGATAGGATGCACTTGCGCACCGAGCGCGCCCTGGAACAGCTCCTCACGTCTCTGGACGCTTAATCCACTGCGGATTATTCACCAGCAGTTTCTCCCGCACACTTTCGCGTACATGGGCCAAGACCTGTTGACGATAAGGCCCTGCATCAGCGTCGCCTTGCCTGATGCGATGACATAGTTCTTCAGTCCGCTGGCGAATCGCTTTATGTAAATCAGCTCTTGTGGATGGTTGTGCCATCGCAGGCAGTACAGTGTTGAGCCGCTCCCATTCGGCGACGAGGTGCGCCTCTTCGTACTCCAATTCTCGCATCACCGTGCGGAGTACGTTTGCGGCGACCCGGCAGTAAAATTGCCGGGAACCAGTAAGATGAGGCACGGCTTCTTCATCAAGAAAGTGGGTGACCGCCTGCAGCAGTTCGTTCACGGTTGGACGATCCTGCATTATTCCTCCATAAGATGCAGCAACTCCCATTCAGTCTCCGCGGCGCGGCGGCCAATCGCGGCAAGCTCAACGCTGGGATTCTGCCCATCGAGAAACGGCTGGGTCATATTCAAACAGATCACCCCCCAACGGAGGTTGCCAAAAATCTCCCAGAAATGCACCCGGCCTGGATCAACAGGAAAACCGCCCGCCTCTTCGTACGCACGCCAGAATTCTTCACGCCCGCCAACGCCGCCGACCGGCAGATGATCGTTCCCGAACCGCCACGAGCGCACACACATCCAGCCCAAATCCTCTAAAGGATCGCCGATATGAGCGAGCTCCCAATCGAGAATGGCTCGCATGCCCTCTGAACCAAATATAATATTGCCCATGCGGTAATCACCGTGGACAAGCACTCGCTCCTGATGTAGCGGCAGGTGTTGCCGCAACCAGCGGAAAGCGAGTTCAAATGCGGGATGCGGTTCCCGCGCCATGGTTTCGTACATATCTTCGTAGCGTTTGATCTCTTCCTCGGCGGGAGAGCGGCCAGCCTGCGGAGCCGGGAGTCCTTCCAGGCGATATTTTTCGACCGGCACGCGATGAATGCGCGCCAGCCGCGCCCCTAACTGTTTTGTCATGACTTGACGAGCCGACTCATAGGCGCGATCACGAAACAGACGACGCGGGATCGTCTCTCCTGCAATGCGCTCCATAATGAAAAACGGGACGCCAAGGCTCTCATCCCCAAGAAAATAAGGCTTTGGCGCAAGCACTCCTTCCAGGTACGCTGCTTCAATCACGCGGAATTCCAGGCTGCGGTCCATCACTGCCTGTGGGCCTTCTTGGGGATCGCTGCGCAGAATCAGTGGTAAGGTCACAATCTGTCCATCGTTCTGCTCAATGACAGCGTCGAACGACCATGTGTGACGCGAGGCGCCGCCAGTCAACAGCCGTAGATGCTCAACTCGCACCTGCCGTGGCAAGGGGTGGTAGGAGCGTTTGATGAAATCGTTGAGAACGGAAGCGATGTGTTCGGGGGAAAAGGACCCGGCTGGAGCGCTCATAAATTTCCAGCGTTTCCCGTTCTACGTTTCTGGCTTCTCATTTTCTATCCTTTGCCGTCCCTTTTCCTTGTGTCCTGTCTCTGATTCCCCGATTCCCCGTTTCTTCCGATTTCCTTACGCCCATGGCGTTCCGTTGCACGGATCTTTCACCAGCCGCCGGGCGACCGTCATGCGATGCACCTCATCCGGACCATCGTAAATGCGTGCATAGCGCGCCTCTCTGTACATAAACTCGAGCGGCAGATCGGCGGTCAACCCAAGAGCGCCATGCACTTGAATCGCACGGTCGATGACATTGTGCAGCATCCGCGCGCCCCAAAACTTAATCAGCGCAATCTCGACTCGCGCTTCATCGCCTTCATCCATCGCACGCGCCGCATCAAGCGTCATTAACCGTGCAGCTTGGATCTCTGCAGCGGATTCGGCAATGTACGCCTGGATTTCTCCTTTCTCGGCCAACACCGATCCGTGGGCGAAACGTTTCTTGGCGTACTCGCACATGAGTTCAAATGCCCGCTGCGCCTGGCCCAGCCAACGCATGCAGTGAAAGATCCGTCCCGGACCAAGACGCTTCTGGGCAATAACAAATCCCTCGCCGCGTTTGCCTAACAGATACGACCGCGGTACGCGCACGTCCGTCAGCCTGATCTCACAGTGATTGCCGCCCGTGTGGCCCATCGTCGGCACTACGCGCACGATCTCATAGCCAGGAGAATCGGTCGGGACAATGATCGCCGAGAACTTCGCGTGCCGTTGCGCCTCCGGCTCCGTTTGACAAAAGATAGTCGTAAACGCCGCCTTGTTCGCGCCAGTGGTAAACCATTTGTGAGCGTTAATCACCCAATAGTCGCCAGCGAGCCTTGCCGTGGCTTGCATCAACGTGGGATCAGACCCGGCCACTTCCGGTTCGGTGAGTCCTACAGACGGCAGAATTTCCCCCGCCACTAAAGGCTTGAGCCAACGCTCTTTTTGCTCCGCCGTGCCGTAAAGATGCAACATGATCGAATCCTGCATCGTCAGCGAGCCGACGGCGTTCTGGCCCCAGTACGAGCGACCGATGATCTCATTCAGATAGACAAACGCCATAAAAGGAAGGCCGCCGCCGCCAATCTCTTTGGGGTGACCCAGCGCCCAGAGCCCCTGACGTTTTGCCGAGCGTTTCAGGTCTTCCAGGACATGCTCTGATTCCTCATTCTCGCGCATGAGGATCGGCTCGGCGGGAATCACTTCCTCGTTAATAAACTTCTTCATGCGCTCGCGCAGTGCGCGTATCTCGTCGGTAAGTCCGTAACTGGCCATCAAACCATTCCTTCCTTTATGACAGATATCCCATCGGCTCACTCCGCAACAGGTCCGCAATGAGTTGTCCCTGGGTTTTCTTCGGCGGCGCTGGACGTCTGCCATACAGCACGAACAGGCCGTGCGTGTAGCGCCCTGCTCCTTTTTCACAGACGTCCCAGAGTTGTTGCCATCGCTCCGGGGCCTTCACCCAGGCGCGCAGGATAGCATCTTGCGTCGGTTTGGTTTTTTTCATTGTGTACCTCAAAGAGAATGAAGAGGCTGCTCGCCGCTCCACCCTTCCGCAACCTTGGCGACCGAGATAGAGAGTTGAGAGAGAGACAGAGAGAAAAAACTCATGATCACCTGCTCAGGAGGCCGCTCAGCATCTTAGCGATTTCATCACATCCATCATACAGCGCTTGCTCCTAGCGCCTCTAGCAGACTTCTTTCTGCTGGTCTATCGCTCATCTCCCTAGCCAATGCCCTTTGAGACAGGTAAAAGTTGAGCTATGAAATTTGGCATTCTTCAATTCTTCAGTTGGCCAGAGCGCCGGGTGGCGCTGCCGACCGTCTATCAGCGGGCGTTGCAGCGTATGGAAATCATGGATCAGACAGGCTATGACGCCGTCTGGCTGACCGAGCATCACTTCAGCGACTACAGCGTGTGCCCCTCGATCCCAGTCATGGGCGCGTATGCGGCAGCCCGCACGAAGCGACTGCGCCTCGGAGCTGGGGTGACGCTGGCGGCGTTTTATCACCCCTTACGGCTGGCCGAGGAGCTGGCGTTGCTTGATCTCTTATCAGGAGGCCGGCTCAACTGGGGTGCTGGACGTGGGTTTGACGCGCGCGAGTTCAAAACGTTCGGCGTGCCGATGAAAGAAAGCTACGATCGCTTTCGTGAGGCCATTGATATCGTCGTAAGGGCATGGACCAACGAGCGGCTCACATATCAAGGCAAATACTTCTCATTTGAAGATGTTGAGGTATTACCAAAGCCGCTCCAGCAGCCGCACCCGCCCATGTGGGTTGCCGCCGCTTCCCCGGATGCGATCGATTGGGCCGCTTCAATGGGTCATGCTATTTTGATGGACCCGCATTCCACCCATGTCGAACTGGGAGAAAAGAAAAAATTGTATAAACAAAAAATGGGGGAGTACGGCCATACCCTGGAGGGACGAGACATTCCCATGGCGCGGCTGTTAGCGATTGATGAGACGGACGCCGCTGCCGCGGAAGGCGCGCGCCAGGGCGCGCAATGGCTGCTCAAGACGTATGTTGATCCGCGTATGTTTGGCGCGATCGGCGACCCGGTGCAGCGCTATGTGGATTCAGTCGTCATTCACGGTACAGTAGAGCGCGTCATCGATGAGATTGCGCGCCTGCGTGAAGAGATTGATCTTCAGTATATGATCGGCGCGCCCTTAGGCCATAAGACCTTTATGGCGTTTACAGAAAAAGTGCTGCCAACATTTTTGTAGAAGACCTTGAGAAGCAGCCTTATTTATCTTTATCTCTGTCTCAATGTTCTGTCTCATCTTACGAATGTACGAATTCACTTATAGGGAGGGCTTTTTATGGGTCTACCAAATGGCATTCATCATCTCGCCATCTGCACGAAGGACATCAAACAGCAAATTGAGTTCTTCACCCAGGTCTGCGGCATGGAGTTGGTCGCACTATATTGGATGCATGGCGTCAAAAACACCTTTCATGGGTTCCTCAGACTGGGAGACAGCTCTTCCATTGCGCTTGTCGCGTCTCCAGAAATCGGCGAAATTCAACCGATTAAAGGCGTTTCACATCCGGCCTGGACCGCCTCTCCGGTCGCGCCTGGCGCTATGCAGCACCTTGCTATGAACGTAGATACTGAGGCCGATCTCCTCGCTATGCGCGATCGGGTGCGTTCGCACGGGTACTGGGTCATGGGGCCAATCGACCACGGTTTTTGTAAATCGATTTACTTCGCCGGGCCGGAAGGCTTAATGCTGGAATTCTCCACATCGGAAGGAAAACCGATTGACGCCGAGGCGTGGATCGATCCGGAAGTGGTGCAACTGGCGGGCATTAGCCCTGAAGAATTGCAGCGCTACAAAAATCCGCCGGCCTTTGAGTCGCAAGGCGGCAAAGTGCCGCAGGTCGCTCCTGAAAAGAGCAAGCTGCTGATGGAGTTCCCTCCAGAAAATCGCGCCGTGCTCAAGATGACGGATGAAGAGATCTTGAAACGGTTGAGCGAGACCACGCCGCCGGTGCAAGTAAACCGCTAGACAAACAGGAGCGAGGGGCTTGGGGTGAGGCTCTCGCTTCCTCTCCTCCAAATCCCAAGTCCCTCGCTGCAAGCCCCTGGTGGGTTGTAGGGTGCACTCGAGCGCCAATTACGATATTGCTCATGGCCTTGCTGCCGCATAAGAGGAGGACGTTATGTCGTTGCCACAAGATATTTCTCCCGTGAATAGTGAAATGATAGACACCCTGATGAGATCGTCTGAAATGGAGTGGATGCCGATGGAGTCCGACCCGCAACGCGCCTTCATGAAGATTTTATGGACTGGTTCAGAATCCGGCACATGGGCCGTGCTGTTCCGCTGGCTTAAAGGCTACGTCGCGCCGCCGCACAAGCATCTCAGTGCGTCGCATACGTTCATTCTCTCCGGCAAACTCCAGGTGCGTGACGGCGTCCTGAACACTGGCGACTATGTCTACGAGCCTAACGGCATGCTG
>DATLYA010000041.1:0-3039 GCA_035575235.1 Candidatus Methylomirabilota bacterium | reverse complement strand
GTCCTGGGTCCGTGGCGCGATCTCCCAGAGCCGAAGAATTTTCTCGTAACCGCCTGATAAGGCAAGACGTCCGTCCGTACTTAACCAGACTGAGTCTACATCGCTGGTGTGGCCGGTCAGCGTGCGCAGGCAACGGCCAGTGGCGACGTCCCATATGCGCACGGTTTGATCATAGCTTGCCGAGAGCATGAGTCGCCCATCAGCGCTTATGTGTACGGCGGAGACGGCGTTGGTGTGCCCTGTAAACGTCCGCAGGCAGCGCCCGGTTGCGACTTCCCAGAGTCGCAGGGTCTGGTCTTTGCTGGCCGAGGCGGCCCATTTGCCATCATGACTGAGGCAGACCGCATTGACTTCTCCCGTATGGCCTTCAAACGTCCGCAGACAGCGGCCCGTCTCGATATCCCATACGCGCAAGGTGCGATCGAGACTGCCAGAGAGGGCAAAGCGGCGATCAACGCTACAGGCGACCGACGCCACCGCATACCGGTGTCCTTCACAGGTTCTCAGCAATTGCCCAGTCTCCACTTCCCAAAAATGAACCATCTTATCGAGGCCGCCCGACACCGCGAGCAGACCATCGGTGCTGATGCACACGGAGTAGACATCATACATCTCGTGCGAAAACGTGCGCACGCAGCGTCCAAGAGCGACATCCCAGAGCCGCAGGGTGGCGTCTTTCCCGCCGGATATCACCCACTTGCCATCCGTGCTAGGGAAAACGGAGGAGACGAACCCATCATGGCCGCGGAGCACGCGCACGCAGCGGCCGCTCGAGACCTCCCAGACTCTGATCGTTTTGTCGTCACTCGCGGAAAAGGCGAGCCGACCGTCTGGGCTGAGGCAGACCGCGTTGACAGGCCCCGTGTGACCTTCAAATTTGTGGAGGAAGCGATGGCGGGGAAGCTCAGTAGATCTCCCCATCGTTAGGAAGCCCTGCCATTGCCTGTTTCCCGGCGCGCGCCGTACGGCAGTTTCAAGCAGGGGAAGCGCTGCTTCGACCGCGCCACGCTCCAAATGCACGAGCGCGAGCAAAACCTGTAAGCGGCAGGAGTCGCCGTGCACCTGGCGGGCTTTTTCGAGCTGCTCGATGAGAACAGCGTCAGTCAGTTGTCCCTGGCGCCAGCGGAGAAATCCTTGATTGAAGAGGGTTTCTGGGTGATTGGGATCGTACGTCAGCGCCTCTTCCCACGCGGCTTCCGCCGCATCCTTTTGTCCTGTTTCGTAGAATTGACAGGCGCGACGGTTCAGGTGGTCCGCGCGAGGATCACACTCGCTTATCGCTCCAGCCGCCAGTTGTTGTTCCTGGTGATGCTGCGTTGCCAGGGCTTTTTCAAAAGCGGTTGGCGGTTGTTCCGGCTGTTTCTGCGACCATCCACGTAACCGTCCCAATAAATTCATAAATACAATCTGCCTCTCTGATAGCCGGGTCAGGGCGCACCCCCCCCGATTCCTTTTCATTACATCGGAATCGCTCCCTGTGGTCTTTATTTTTTTGCCAAAATCAGTTCATAAAGAGCTAGGAGGATTGTGTATGGCGACAAAGACCGTTGGACGTAAGCAAGCAGGAAAAAAATCACCTCAGAAGGCGAAGAGGCCAGCCCCGGCTGCCAGGAAGAGCGTAGCGGCTCGCAGCAAGCCCGCCGCGCCGAAAGCTGTGGCGCCAGTACGCCAGAGGATTGATCCAGGGTGGGTGTGGGACGATAGCTTACCGCTCGCACAGGCGCAACAACAGGGCAACGTCATCTACGTATCCGGACAGGTGGCGTACAACTCCGACGGTCAGCTCGTAGGCGAGGGCGACATAAAAGCTCAGACGCGCCAGGTATTTCAAAATATCAAAGAAGTCCTGGAATCGGCGGGGGCTACTATGCAAGATATTATTAAGATCAATACCTATATTACCGATCAAAGCAAATTCATGGATATGCTTGAAGTGCGAAAAGAGATTTTTGGCGACAATCCGCCTGCCAGCACAGCTGTCGTCGTGGCGGGACTGGCGTTTCCTGGACTCTTGATTGAAGTTGAGGCAATTGCAATGAAGGCCTAAGGATTGAGTCATTGAGCGATTGAGTCGGTGGGTGATTGAGTGATTGAATCATTGAAGAACGGAGTGAATAAGAGTCTAAGGTGTTGTCGTCCGCAAGGACCCGATGGCCCGATGACTCAATCGCTCAATGGTCTTCAAGGACTCGATGAGGCTATGACTCTATTCCCTCTCAACATTTAGTTCTGCAAGTGGTGTACAATTCTCTATATGAGATCGTTCTATCCGGTGGGTAGAAGGAGGCGGCGCACTAGGGAGAGAGACAATGTACCTTGAGCACTTTGGTTTCCACGAACGCCCCTTCGATATTACTGTGGCGTCCCGCTTTTTCTTCGCCAGTCCTATGCATGAAGAAGCGCACGCTGCTCTGCTGTATGGCGTGCGCGAACGTAGGGGATTTATTCTTCTGACCGGTGAAGCTGGGACAGGGAAAACGACCGTGCTGCGCCGACTCCAGGAGACGCTCGAGGACTCTATTCATGTTGCGTGCTTTGACAACACGACGTTGACCTTCGATGAACTATTGGACGTCATGTGTCAGCTCTTTGATTTGCCAGTGAAAGCGGGGCGGCGGTTGGAGAAAATTCAAGCGCTCAATGCTTTTCTGCTTGACTGCCACAGGGCGCGCGGGACGGGCGTCCTGATTATTGACGAGGCGCAGAATCTCGCCGACGACGTGTTGGAAAACCTCCGGCTCTTATCGAACTTCGAGGCAGAGAGTGAAAAATTGCTGCAGATCGTCCTGGTCGGCCAGCCGGAGCTGGAGAAAAAACTTGACCGCCCAGAGCTGCGGCAATTGAAACAACGCGTTGTCGTCCGTTGTCAACTTGATCGCCTGAAGGCGCAGCACATTGGTCCCTTTATTCATCATCGCCTACAAGTGGCGGGGTGTAATCGTCAAGATATTTTTGCGCCAGACGCGATCCGCCGGATCGCAGTCCATTCGGGCGGCATCCCCAGGCTTGTCAATACGATTTGTGACAACGCGTTATTGA
>DATLYA010000040.1:0-2480 GCA_035575235.1 Candidatus Methylomirabilota bacterium | reverse complement strand
CGGCGATAACGCGCACGTCGATCTTCTGTGCGCGATCCGACCCCACCGGCCTGATCTGTTTGTCTTGCAAGACGCGCAGCAATTTAGCTTGCAGCAGAAACGGCATATCTCCTATCTCATCAAGGAAGATCGTGCCGCCGTCAGCAAGTTGAAACATGCCTGCACGGGCGTTGCGGGCGCCCGTGAAGGCCCCACGCACGTGGCCAAAGAGCTCGCTCTCCAAGAGCTCCTCTGGAATGGCGGCGCAGTTCACTGGCACGAACGGCTGTCCTCGACGGGAACTGCCGCTGTGCAAAGCACGGGCAATGAGTTCCTTCCCCGTGCCGCTTTCCCCGGTAATGAGCACTGTTGTATCCGTACCGGCGACTTGACGCACGATAGCGTCAATTTTCTTCATCAAGGGATGCTCACCAATAAGGATTGGCGGAAGCTGAACCACCGGCGATTTGACGGCAGACATGAGGGATGTGTATGGCCTTTCTTGCAGGACAATGCCAGCCTACTCAGAGCGGTCCCGCAGTCCGTACTCTTTAATTTTCTTCTGCAGCATTTGACGGCTAATGCCCAAGGCCTTTGCTGTTCGCACCGCGTTGCCTTGGTGCTGCCGCAGCACGTCAGCAATATATTCGCGTTCGAACGCCAGGCGCGCCTGTTTCAAGGAGTGGCCGTTGGTGGAGAGCGGAACTTGAAGTGAGCGGTGGATCTTGAGGCGGTCGGAGAGCGCGCCTGGGACAATAGCTTCTCCCGGCGGCGTTAAAGCAACGGCGCGTTCAATCTCACTCTCTAATTCACGCACGTTGCCGGGCCAGTCATATTGCGTCAACACCGTGAGGGCTTGGGGCGACACGCCGTTGATCGCTTTCCCCTGTTTTTTCTGGCTCCGTTCAAGAAACCGGGCGATCATCAGTGGAGTATCTTCCCGCCGTTCGCGCAAGGGGGGAATCTTAATGGGAAACTGTGCGATCCGATAGTACAAATCATCGCGGAACCGTTTGTGAAGCATTTCCCGCGCCAGGTCTCGGTTCGTCGCTGAGATCACTCGGACCTGTACGCGGCGATCTTGCGTGTCGCCGACGCGCCTGAACTCGCCTGTCTGGAGGAATCGCAGCAGCTTGACCTGCATGGTCAGCGGCATCTCCCCGATCTCGTCAAGAAACAGCGTGCCGCCCTCGGCAACTTCAACCAGCCCTGGTTTATCAGCATGCGCGTTAGTAAACGCCCCTTTCTTATGGCCAAACAGTTCGCTCTCCAGCAAATCGTGCGGCAAGGCGCCGCAGTTGACGGCGACAAAGGGGCGCTGCTTGCGTGGACCATGATAGTGGATGGCGCGCGCTACGACTTCCTTGCCCGTGCCGGTTTCTCCTTCCAACAACACAGCCAGGTCGAGCGGGATCGCGGTTTCCATGAGCGCAAAGACTTTTCCCATGGGGCCGCTGCGCGAGCCAATGAGTTCTGTAAAGCGTTGATGATGCACCACCTCGCGATGGAGCGTTGCGACCTCCACTTTGAGCTTGGCCTCTGACTGGCGCACCTCTTGGTAGAAGTGGGCATTCTCGACTGCGATAGCGATCGATCCGGCAAGAGCGTCCAGAAAAGCTAAATCGGCCTCAGTAAACACGCCAGTTTGCTTATTGCGCATGCCGATCGCGCCAATGACGCCATGGTGAGTGCGCAACGGGGCATAGAGCAGATCTCGCGTCTGGGCGCCGCTCTGTTGATCCACGTCATTGTAGAATCGCTTGTCGTTGGCGACATCTGTCACAAGGGCTGGTTGGCCGTGCTGCACCACCCAGCCGGCAATGCCCCGATCGGCAGGGAAACGAATATCTTTTAAGCGATGTTCGACTGAGGAAATCGCGTCGCTGATAACCGCGAAGTAGAGCTCTTGACGCGCAGCGTCGAGAAGAAGAATGGTGCAGCTTTCTGCTTGTAGCACCTCACGCGTTTTGGCGGCAACGGCGGGCAGCAGATCATCCAGTTCAATAAGCGCGCTGAAGGAGCGGCTCAGGTCAAAAAGGAGGGAGAATTGAGCGGCGTTTGGCGTCCCTCCGTGGACGCCGCTCTGCGCTTGCATACTGCTCTCAGTCATGCACGTCTCTTTGCCGGAACTTATTCATAACCATGGGCGACTGTCAATGATCCGAAAACGATTTCTCATAGTATAATGCAGTCCTCAGGTCGTCAGCTCGTGAGAGGGGGATGAGGAAGCTCATCCTCAGACTTGGCGACTGCAGCTCGCTCTTCTATGACGCCGCCCTCGCCCCAATGCTGACTTCCGCCTGGACTCCGGTCGTCGCCCTGTGAAAATGCGGCATGACGTATTTGCTGAATAATTCCATGCTGTGAAAGACCTTCTGTTGCGGAAAGCCGCCCCAGTCGAACATCACTAACAGATGCGTCACGCCGGCAGCCTGATACTGCTTGATCTTTTCAATACAACGGAGGGGATCGCCGAAAATCGCCATCGTATCGAGCTGCTC
>DATLYA010000039.1:0-19222 GCA_035575235.1 Candidatus Methylomirabilota bacterium | reverse complement strand
ACTTGCAAAAGCGGCAAGTACCCATGGGTCGCAGCACAGCCGATAATTTCGAGCACGCCCGCCTCTTGGAATTGGCGAAACGCCTGGACGAGATCATTGTGGTATCGATCAACAAATACCGTGCGGGAATGGGTAAAAAGTCGCCAATACATCTCGGCGAGGCCAGAAAAGACTGGATCCTGGCGGGTGCGTTCCTGTTCCTTTTCTGCGAGCTCGATCAGGCGATTCAAGCGGCGAATGTAGCGATTTTGCAAGAGCGCATCGCTCAACATGTTGAGCAGCGGCGGCGTGAGCGACATGGTGAGGCGACAAGGAACCTCGTCTCGCACCATGCCGTCAAGCATGTCTAAGAGCGGAATATATGTTTCAGTAATGGCTTCGTAGAGCCAGCTCTCCTCGAGAAACTCATCATATTCCGGGTGGCGGACAAATGGCAGGTGCGTATGGAGAACAAGAGAGAGAAATCCTTGCATGGCCGTCTCCTTCCACGCAGTTAGGGTTTCGGTGCAACGCCCCATGAGAAGGGATGTGCTGCGGAGGAGGGCGCGGGAGAAGGAAAAGGTGGGCCCTGCTGAGCTGCTTCCGAAGCGGCAAAGCTTGAACGCGGCGGTTGCGCACTCAGGTGAGCCGCCGCGCGCCGCTCTGGGGGCGTAAACCAGCGCACGGTCGTGATTGGAGACGGCTCCGCGCGCGGAGTCGTAACGACATTGGAGCGGCCGAGCGAGACAAATTGACCATCGCGGGAATGATAACCAATCTCTACACAGTAGGCGGCGTCAGGGTGTGGAACCGCAATGTACCAGTTCGTGGCGAACGGCGTGAGTTCGATGTCCAGGTTGTTCCAGGCGTTGGCGCCGTTGAATTCGATGTAAGTGACATCAAAAACGCGGAGAATCAGACGGCTGTCGCCCGAGGTGAGGCGATTTTGGGCTTGACTCAAATGCGCGCCGCTAAAATCCCAATACGCGTAAAGCCAATGCGGATCACGCGCTAGCAACACAATGCGGTTATCATTGTACGAAGCCGGCAATGAGTCTGGCTCCGACACCTCAGTCTGCTGTGGCGGGCCGAGGAAAAACTTGCTATCCGCTGCTTCTTGTTCTGGCGGAGGTGCGGAGACGAGGGCTGGTGAAGACACTCGCGGGTCTGAAACAACGCCCTCTGTCTTCTGTTTCGACGGAAGTACAGGGACGCTCTCAGGAGAGGGCGCGAGCGGCGCTTGTGCACATGAAGAGGCGGATATCTGCACCCCGCTTGGCCCGACGGCGTCTGAAGGATGATCTGGAGCGAGGCTTGTCTCCAGGCGAGGCGTCAGGAAGTCGCGCAACCGTGCGAGCAATTCGTGCTTTCGCAAACGGCTTACGCCCGTGACGCCATGCTGCCGGGCAAGCGCCAATAATGCCTTTCTCGTCTGCCTGGCGAGGTCTTCTGCGTGCATGCCTTCTTCCTCTCCTACGCTGCGGCTGAGGAAGTCGCGCAACCGTGCGAGCAATTCGTGCTTCCGCAAACGGCTTACGCCCGTGACGCCATGCTGCCGGGCAAGCGCCAATAATGCCTTTCTCGTCTGCTTGGCAAGGTCTTCTGCGTGCATGCCTTCTTCCTCTCCTACGCTGCGGCTGATGTGCATGACTCCGGCGCGTGTATAACAATAAGTGATAAATTCCTCTGGTCCGTAGAATGATACGGGCCGGGTCTCTGAGGTGTCAAGGCGGCCCGTCGTGAACGCTGTGCTGTTGGGTGTTGCTCGCGGCGTTTTATTCTCTTACGAACATAGTTTTTCTCCCTTGCTGACCGCTGTTCTATCCTCTATAAGAGACTAACAAGGATAATACTGATACTGGAGGGTCTCAGAACGGAAGCCTGCTCCTTTGCTGTAGATGGCGTCATAAGTGGGTATGCGCTGTTTTCTCTCTCGGGCGGCAACACCCCAGGAAAAGCCTTAGCGGCTCATCGCCTTAAGCGCCGCGCTCTCTTTATCCAAAGCATATTTCACACGCTACGAAAGTTCCCGACGCAGCACCCCTATGGGAAAAGGAAGGTGAGGATCGCTGCATGAACGAGAGGTTCTTCTTCATTATCTTGATGTTACTGCCGGTGGGGTTGGCTGGTGCGAGAGTCACCGCCCTGGCGGCGGACGCCGTCGCGTCTCAAAGCCGGACGTGGAAAACGGTAGAGGAGCTCTCGCCACAGGAATTGCGGGAGGTGGATCTGGCAACGGCCACTCCTCGTCACCCGCAGATTCCCTATCTGCCTGCTGAGCCATACCCTTTTACTGCGCCGTATACGGCGGAAGAGATGGGCTACCGGCTCATGGAGTTTACCCAACGGCCGCGTTGGTCGTGCATCTTTGCCAATGTGTGGGGATCAATTTCTCCTCAAGGCGTGATTCTGCTGTTAGGGAAGTCCATTTCTTTTATGGACTATCGTGAACCCGCTGGCGTTACGGCTGAATTCATCCGGCGCCCTGGTGATGAACTGTACCGTTATCTCAGCCAAAATACCTACCCGCCGGATGCAGAAGGGTCTCAGCGGCTGACCATTCGCTATCGTACTGATCATAACTTCACCAAAAAAGAAGAAGCATTCATGTATTCGCCCTCTATCCGCCGCGTGCGCCATCAAGCGCCAGGACGGCGGCAAGATAAGTTTCCCAATCAAGCGCAGACCATGGACGACTCCACCGGTCGTGACGCCTGGGAATTTTCCTGGCGGCTGGTCGGCACGGACGTGCTCTATCAGACGGTGCGGTTTCCTGTGACGAGACCCACCGTCATTTTAGGAAATCGGAATGACGGCTCGCTGCATGAAGTGAAAACGTCTGACCTGAAGCTCATGGGCAACTCATATCCATACTATACGGCTGAGGGCGGGGTTGAGTGCTACGTCGTCGAGGCGAAAGTGCGAGAGGATTGGCTGCCCGATTATTACGCGCCACGTTTACTGTACTGGTTAGAAAAACACTCCTTCTACCCGCTGCGGATTGAACAGTATGGCAGAGACGGGAACCTGGCGCTTATCGAAGTGCGCCTGACCGAGATGTTTAATCCGGCGCTCGGCGCACGTGGCTACGGTCCATTGCTTATTGTCTATTGGGACATCGCCACGGACATCATGTCGTACAACGTGCGTGACAACCACCGGGTCAAACAATGGACGTCTGAGGATCGGCAATTCTTTTTTAATCCGGACTTTATGCGTCGGCAGTGGTATCTCGATATGTCCGTGAAGAGCCAGGTGGAGGTCTCCGACCCCGATCAATTTTATCTCCGCCCCTCTTTGGAAGAAGGAAAATTCCCTCTCGAACGGCGGATACGGCTGCCGGAAGAGGTCGCTGCACGTTTCCGCGCACAAGAAGCAGCTGGACGCGTGATGTTTGATGTCGAGCCGCCGCCACTGCCAGTGCAGGTGACGCAATCACATCCAACCGCTCCCGTAGCGGAACAAGCCGCGTCTGCGCAATCACAGACCGCTTTACAAAGTGCGACATACGTCCAACATCATGAGCCGCCCGCCGCGACCACGTTGCGCTAAATCAAACGGTATGCCCGTGACAGGAAACGTCCGTAGCGACGCACAGCCGTGCACCCCTACCTCCTTTTCGAGAGCATGACGCAATTACTCTCTACCCCTCACGCCGGCGGACGCTTGGCCTCCGGCTTTCTTACAGGAAAATCTGCTATAGATGTCGCCATGCACACTCGCTATGGCATGATCCACGGACGGTTTCAGCCTTTTCATCTTGGGCACTTCCACTATGCACTGACAGCAGCGCAACGGTGCGCTCACTTGATTGTTGGCATTACCAATCCTGATCCATCCTGCATCGTGGCTGAAGCAACTGATCCTGAGCGACATCGGCCTGAAGCGAACATTTTCACTTTTTTTGAACGTCAACAGATGATCCGCGCGGCGCTGACGGAAGCGGGTCTCGATGAGCAACGCATTTCGTTTGTGCCTTTTCCCATTCATCATCCCGAGCGGTGGCGCTACTATTGTCCGCCGGACGCTCTTCACTTTCTCCGTGTTTTTTCCGCCTGGGGCCAGGAGAAAATGCGACGCTTCCAAGAGATGGGATGGCGCGTGGAAGTGCTCGATGCCGGCGCGAGGAAGGATATGAGCGGCAGTGAAGTGCGACGACGGTTACGGGCAGGGCAGGGATGGGAAGAACTTGTGCCTCCAGCGGTTGCCGAGGTGTTACGGGAGATTGGCGCGGTGGAACGGCTCAGTGGGCAGCAGGGAGCAGGGAACGGGGAACAGGGAAAATAAAAGCAGAGGTTTATAGATGCTACAGATTATGTCCCCCCATGCCCGATGTCCGATGCCCATTCTCCTTCTCGTCCTGGATGGTCTCGCCGATCGCCCGCAACACACGCTCCAGGGAAAGACGCCGCTTGAAGCCGCCCAGACGCCATATCTCGATCGTCTCGCGGAACTCGGGAGTACTGGATTGCTCATTCCGCTCGCGCCCGGCATCCCACTGGAAAGCGAGTTCTCGCATTTCCTGCTCTTTGGCTATCCTGCGGAAAAATTCCCTGGCCGCACCGCCTTTGAAGCAGTGGGTCGCGGCTACGACATTCCTGCCGGCGCGGTGGCGTTCTTCGCCAGCTTCGCCAGCACCACTCTCATCGACGGCAAAGTGCGGCGGGAGGCGATCTGCTGGGAAGAGCGGCGGGCGCAGGATGAGGCGGATTGTGAGGCGTTGTGCGCAGAGATTGCTGCGTATGCCGCGCGAGGGATTCGCTTCTCGTTACAATCGTGTGGACGTTGTGAAGCGATTCTGACGCTCTCAGGGCATCCCAGTCGTTATGTGTCTGATGTTGATCCGTTCTACAATGGCGCCTGGGTGACCCAGGCGCTGCCGCTGGAGGACGCTCCTGATCAAGCAAACGCTGAGCGTACGGCGGCGGCGCTGAACGACTATCTGACCTGGGTGCATCACCGACTCCGCGTCCATCCAGTGAATCGCGCCAGACAAGCGCATGGCTCGCCGCCGATTAATTTTCTGCTGACGAAGTGGGCGGCGGTGCGACCAACGGTGCCGCCTTTTCAGGAGCAAAATGGCTTGCGTGCGGCGAGTGTAGAAAACTATCCCCTGTACACCGGCATCGCGCGCGTCTGCGGCATGACGCCGGTAACTGTTCCACACCGAGACGGCGTTGCGGAGGATTTCTGCGAGAAGTTGTCAGCGGCGGAGCAGTTATTTCGTGAAGGCTATGAGTTTGTTCACATTCACGCCAAAGGTCCGGATGTCGCCGCTCATCAAAAAGATCCGTTTGCCAAGAAAGCCGCTATTGAAGCCATTGACAGCGTCCTCGGCCCGCTGGTGCGTCGCAGCGAAAATGCAGCAGACCTGTTGGTGGTTGTGACCGGCGATCACGCCACGCCCAGCAGCGGACCTTTGATTCACTCCGGTGAAGCCGTGCCGCTGCTCATCGCTGGCGGACCAAACGTGCTTGTGGATGATGTCAACTCATTCAACGAGCGCGCCGTCGTGCATGGCGGCTTGGGACGAGTGCTCGGACGCGAGCTCATGCCGATACTCTTGAACCTGACCGAGCGTGTTCGTCTCCATGGAGTGCGTCATCAGCGCCAGGAGCGGCCGTATTGGCCGCGGCAAGTGGAGCCGTTTATCATTTTTAATTAATCTGCGAATTATCCACTATCGAAAGCGATGCGAGCTTCATTTCCGCCTCCTGTACTGGAAAGGGAAAATCATACTCATCTGCGCTGGTATTAGCGGCTAGCAACTGTTGCTTCTTGCGCCAGTGCATCGACATTATCGCCCGTCAAACTACGCAGCAAGGCAATCAGCGCGCGTTTCTCTTCGACTGTAAGATGGAGAGGCGCGAGGCGTGGATCCTGGCCTTCCGCACCCGTACCGCCGCGGTCGTAATAGTCGACCACTTCCTCTAGCGTGGGCAACGCGCCGTTGTGCATGTAGGGCGCGGTGAGCGCGACGTTCCGCAGCGAGGGGGTTTTGTACCGCCAGAGGTCGAGGGGGTCGAGTGTAACCTCATAGCGTCCAAGATCTTTGCTCAGCGGCGTTAATACTTCGTCGACTTGAGCGCGAGGCATCCGGACGACTAACCCGCCCCCCAAGTCAACCTCAACAGTCTTTTCCGGGATCAACATCAGCTGCGCTACGCCAGTGTTGTGAAACCCCTGGTCAGTGAACAACGCGCTCTCTGTGTTGATCGGATGGCAGGTGAAGCACTGTCCTTTGCCCATAAAGATTTTGAAGCCGGTTTTTACCTCAGGCGACACCGCGGCTTGCTCCCCGCCAAAATACCATCGGTCGAACGGCGAGTTGGCGGACAGCAGCGTGCGCTCGTAGCTGGCGATGGCTTTGCCTAACGTCGCGACATTGACGTCTTCGTGAAACACCTGGCGAAACTGCTCCGGGTAGCCGGGCAATCGCCGTATTTTGTCAACAACGTAACTAATGGAAGGGTTGCCCATCTCTACCGGATTCGTCAATGGCGAAATCACCTGGTCTTCCAGAGTGAATTCACGTCCGTCATGAAACAAGAGGCGTTGATAGGCGACATTGTAGAGCGCCGGAGGATTTCGCTTCGAGGTTTGCCCGTTGATGCCCACCGCCAGCCGCGTTTCGTTTACGGTGAAACCCTGAGTCGGGACGTGACACATGGCGCATGACATGGTGTCGTTGGGCGACAGACGGCGGTCGAAAAACAAGCGACGGCCAAGGGCAATTTTTTCTGGCGTCAGCGGATTGTTCTCGGGAACAGGGAGGGAGGCGGGAAGGCCAAGCGGAATACGAGAGGCGAGGGGCTGGGAGCTAGCAACGGGGGAGGCGAAGAAGAACGAGGCCAAAAAGAAGACGATCGGAATGCTGAAACAAAAGGCGGAAAGAATCATGGTTGTCCGCGTGTCGGATGCTGTTGCTCGGCTCCCATGAGAATGGTCTCGATATCATTGAGAACAAGTTGGGCGTTGAAGAGCCCGGTGCTGTAAATGTTTCTCACCTGATGATTGGCGTCAAGTAAATAGACCTTGAGCACATGACGAAACAGACCGCTCCAGCTGCCGTCTTCATTCCAGAGTTTCGCAACTGGTTGATGAAAATCGCCGAGCACGGCCTGAAGATCATCTGGTGTGGGAGCAGTCAGGAAATGCCATGTCGTGCGAGGAGCAACGCCCGCACGGATTTCTGCGAGGCGCTCGGGACGGTCTCGCTCGACATCAAAGCTCACGGATAACAACGCTACGTGTTTGGCTAGCCCGGGCCGCTTCGCGAGTATCTGATCAAGCTGTTGTAAGACAGCGGCGGCCAGCGGACACCCTCCGACATCAACGCACGAGGTGTACATAAAGGAGACGATCGTAATCTTTCCCTCCATCAGCTCAAAGAGGTCAACTAATCTCCCCGTAGAATCCAGCAGTTGGTGATCGTTGATTGTGTCAATGGCTGGAAGCCGGTACGTGCCTGGCGGCGGTGGGATAAACTCTGGCTGTAACGCCTCCTGTACCGCGGCAGCGGAGACGTCAGAATCGATATGCGCATGCACAGGAGAGAACCCGGAGTCTAAGGTGAGAAGGAAACAAGAGAAAGCGCTGAGAAACAGAGGGTAATTCATAATGGAGAGTTTGTAGAGACGCCTCGCCAAGGCGTCTCTGCGCGAACTGCTAGCGCACTGCCACAACCGTTGCCGGCTGTCGCGCCGTATAAATCTGGTTTTTGTAGAACTGATCTTGCCCGAAGTTCATGATGTGCGGTCGACCGAGCCCTTCTTTGTAAAAATCAATCGCAAACGCCGGCGTGAGCTGTTTACCGTCCCAGGCGTAGGCTTTGAGAAACTGCTCGTTTTGGGCGCCTTTCTTATCCCAGTTCGCCAACAGAGAAGAGGTAAAATAGACGCGTTTGCCATCCCACGATTGCGACACCATATTCACCTGCGCGCCGATTTTCTGCTGGTGAATAAGGGATGGTTTCGTAGGGTTGCCGACATTATAGACCCGGCATGTCCCATCCATAAACGTATTGACAAAGAGGGTTTGATCATCGGCCGAGAGACTGATGTCCACCGGCAGCGGGACTTTTGCCGGGTCGCCAATATCACCGACTGCTTGCGCCTCAAAGGTTCCGTCCGCTTTTTGACTGATCAGCCAGAGCTTAGACGTGAGAGCGGCGGCAGTGAACGCATAATAATGACGCGGCTGCAGCGCCCAGCGGATTTCGAGCGGCGCGCCCGGCACCGCGAAGGTTTGAATCGGCTTGCGGGCGTGGAAATCCCATAACACCATTGTTTGGCCGAAGCGCTTCATGGCTTCCTGGTCCGCCAGCATCTGACCGAAGTCCATCATGTAATTGTTCCAGCCAGTAAATGAAGACGTGAGCATGCGATTCAGATGCGGCTGCACCCGCACATCGTAGCCATAGACGGCATTGTCTGGCATCCACAAGGTTTGGATGTACTTTCCTTCGTTACTGTACTCGACCATGCCGGTCTTGCCGCCGTGGTCTTTGTCGTTCGAGAGGCCGGTGATCAGCATGCGTCCAGGCAAGGGATAGAATGTATGTGGACCGACGACGCCGCCAGAATCTTGTACAAACGTGTCAATGGTTTTGACGAGCTTCGGCTTAGCAGGGTCGGCGGCCACATCGAAGATGAAAATTTTGCTATCGTCGAGACCGCCCAGCCAGAGATAACGGCGGTCGTCAGAGAAGCCGCCATGATGGGCTTCGTGCCGGCCGCCAACGGGGACGCTGGAGATCACCTTCCCGTATTGCTCTTTCTTCTGCGGATTTGCTCCCACAGTAACCAGTTTATCAGAGCCGTCGCCGACGCCTTCCGCGCCCAGCGTCCACACGTAGACGTAATCTTCCTGGCCTGTGATTTTCGGCAGATACGGAGACTGACAGGTTTCATCCGCGTGCGCAGCGCGAACACTGAAGGTAAAGCATCCCACGACGAGAAAGAGTCTTATCCCTCCTTGCAACCAGAAGCGAGACTGACCCATAGGATCCTCCTTGCGTTTTCCGACATTTGCGTCTACGCGAGAGAGCTACCAGATTGGTTCTGGCAACGCAACGGAGCATAAAAGCGGGTCATAGTGTGGTTTCGTCTTTGTAGGGGCGCAGCAGGCAGCGCCCCTGTAGTGGAGAGGCTAACCCTGAACAGAGGAAAGGGAGATGACCAAGGAAGAATTTTATCGAGAGGCGAATCCAGCGGCGCGCGGACCGCTGGAGGGAATCGTGGTGCTAGAGGCGTGTACAACCTATGCCGGACCTGTCGCTGCGGCTGAGCTTGCCGACTTAGGGGCTGAAGTCATCAAGTGTGAACTCCCAGTGACCGGCGATGTGTGTCGTCTGTTTGGCCCGCGTGTGCCGCGGGCGCCGGAACAGGATGGCGGCGCGCCATTTTTAAGTATTAACCGTAATAAAAAAGCTATCACGTTGAATTTTCATGAGCCGAAAGGGCAAGCAATGTTTCGGCAACTCGCTCGTCGTGCGGACGTGATTCTACAAAATTTCCGTCCCGGCGCGCTCGATAAATGGCATATCGGCTACGAGGATATCTGCGCGGTAAAACCAGACATCGTGTATGTCTCCATCTCCTGCTTAGGGCAGTGGGGACCGCTCGCCTACAAGGTCGGATATGATACCGACGCTCAGGCGATGGGCGGAATCATGTCGATTACCGGTCAACCTGATGGACCGCCGACGAAAACCGGCCATGCGAGCATTGATTATCTGACCGGAGTGAAAGCCGCCCAGGCGGCGCTAGCGGCTCTCATACGACGGCTACGGACAGGCGAAGGGCAACATATCGATGTCGCGATGGTGGACTGTGCGTTATCCGTGACTGAAGGCGGCGTGATGCAGGCCGCTATGTGTGGGGAAGTCTGGCGACGCAACGGCAATCGTCACCCTGCGTCCGCGCCGTGTAATAGCTTTCTGTGTAAAGACGGGTACGTGATGCTGGCCGTGGCCCATGATCGACAATGGGCAAGCTTGTGCCGCCTCCTTGGTCGGGAAGACCTCATCACCGATCCACGCACGGCCACAGTGGCGGCGCGGAAAGCCAACGAGCCTTTTGTTGAACAGCTTGTGGCCGAGTGGGCGAGTCAGCGGGCGCGACAGGAAGTGGTGGCTGTACTGAACGCAGAAAGTATTGCGGTCTCGCCGGTGTTAGATTTTGGAGACATTGTCAATGAGCCGCATTTCCGAGAACGAGAGATTGTTTGTGAGGTCAATCATCCGACCGCCGGTACGCTGACGCTATACGGTGTTGCGCCGAAGTTTGCGAAAACTCCAGCGCGCGTTCGTTCGGCTGCACCAGTATTGGGACAGGATAATCTGGAGATTTACGGGAAGTGGCTTGGCTACGATGAGGCGACGCTGGCGAAGTTGCAAGCCGAGGGGGTGATCTAGGCTCCCGAACATGAAATGCAGGAAATACTGCAGCACGGTTGCCTCGACAACGGCAGGCGCGGACAAGAGCGATGGCACTGTCCTTCCGGGAGGAACACAGACCTGTCAGTGGACGGTTCCAGATCGCGCCGGTCCTGACCTTGACCTTATGGACTCCAGTTCAGGGCTGAGGAGGAATTTCTAGCAGTGGCGCATATGGGGCGCGCAGTGGGGAATTTTCTTTTGACAGGAAGAGAAAAACGCTAATGAATTTTGACAGCCAAGTTCGATACTGTACACAACCTTCGTAGGGGCGCGGCGCGCCGCGCCCCTACGGCGCAGAGCTCTTGTGCTGCCAGAGAGTGAGTGCCGATGTTGATCGTCAAGGTGCATTAGGAGCAATCGCACGGCTGCGCGAGAGAAGGGGACCCCCGAACCTCTTGCCTCACCCCGGGCGTTTTCCTCCTGCGCCCGGGGCTTTGGGCAAGTTGCTCAGAACCCCATCGAGACGCCGAGAGTGGCGAAGAAGGGCGTGCGCTCCTGGGGGCCAACGAACTCTGTTCCAATTCCTAGATCAGCGACCACCAATGGCGCGAGCTGTTGGCGAAAGCCTAACTCGACGCCCGACGGATTCCGCTCGCCGCTATGTACACTTTGTTCAGTGAACACATCCGCAAGGATGGTTGTGTTGAAATAGCGCGGATAGCCAAGCGGATACTGCGCGCCAAGTACGAGCTCATAACGGCCATGGCGTTGTCTATTGCTTGCTTCACCAATAAACGAATACCCTGCGTTGACATGCGTACGGAACTGTCCAAAGGAACGCGTGAGAATGCCCGTCAGCGTGGTGTCCACGCCGTGCGAACGAACGCCGGTGGGAAAGCTGAGATGCAGCTTCAGAGCCGTGGCCGGCAGCAGTAAGGTTTCCTGGTTGAAATTGTACAACGCAAAGGCGCGCAGATCGCCGGATTTGTCCGGTTCTTCAATTGTGCGTGGATCGGTTGCAAGCGTGGTTCCCAGTCCGATGTGCAGATTCCAATACGCGCCATAGAGAAGCTCAATGGGAAAGAGGGCGCGGTCTGGGCTATGACGATTGTGCTGCGCACCCACGCCCATTTCAGCGGACATTTCTCCATAGGCGATGGGATAGGCGTCTTCTATGCGTAGTGGTCGTCCCTCATCCAGGTTGTTGTGATCAACGGCCAGGACGGGAGCGCTGAGCAGGGAAAATAACGTCACGGCAAGTGTGGAACGCCGCATGTGGAGTGTGAGGTGGACAAAGCGCGACAGGCGTCTTGTTCTTCTCTCTCGTCTCATTAGAAGCGGTTCCTTTCTGGATAAATAGGCAGTGGGCGGCATGAACAGAGCCGTCCCCAGTCGTTGGTCGTCGACTGGGGACGGAAGACTGGTGGCGAGAGGCCGGGGTTGAAGGAGCTCGTCTCTCGCTTCCACCCTCTCGCCTCTCCGTCGTCTCTTACTGATGGTGATGTCCTCCGCCTGCAGGCGCGAGATAGCGCGTAAAACGCGTGTCGCCGCTCTGATGATTGCGGTGCAGATAGATAGCGAGCAACTCATAAATGCGCGCGCGCTTCGCCGCCATGGTAGGAAATAAATCTGGAGAACTCAGCACATCGTCGATGTTGTCATGCAACATGTGCAGATTATCAAAAATGTTTGCGGCCTCGGGAAACTGTTGTGAGAAGGTGGGCGCCAGTTCGTGGAACAGCGGCATGAACCGCCACGCCAGCGGCGGATGACGAAGATACTCATGATATTGAGCGATGACCGGCGGCAACGCCGTGCGCTGCTCAGTCAAAGAGCGCCCCATCTGTGTCTCGGCGACCTTGGCCTGGAGCCAGTGATACGCCCAAATCTGCGCGTTGAACTTGGGAAAGCGACGGACGAAATTGCGCGATTCGGGAAAACTCCATAACGCGCCGGCATGGTCCAGTGCGAGCGGCGTGATGGCGTGCGGCTGGGCCAGATAATACTCAAGGATTTTTCGATAGGCGGCGGATTTATCAGTCACATTATCCGCGGCGAACAGGTCATACAGATCGCGGTGCAGTTGATGAGCCCAGTCAAACGTGTTCTGCGTCGCCCAGGCAATCTGTTGAAAGGTTGGGGCGATAAACGCTTCGTCTGGTGGGAGAGCCGGCCGGCTGTCGATGAAGGCGTTGACTTCAAGACGCGCTTGTTCAATCTCACGATCGTCACTGGTGTGCAGCAACGTTTCCGCCAGATGCGCATGGCCAAAATCAATGCCGTTAAACTCTGCCTGTAAGTCCGGAAGCTGACGCGAGACGGTCCAGTTCCACGGCCCATGCAGATAGAAAATATGATTGCGCTGTTCAACCCACTCCCACAACGTGGCCTGAGAGAGCTCAGGCCACAGCAGCGCGAGCATAAGAAAACCAACAAGACAGCGAAACATAAATCATGTTCCTTAGACAGCTAAGAGGTAGAGAGAAAAAAGATAGAGAAGAGCGCCACGCCTGTGAGACAAAGGGAAGAAAGACAACTTTTTCTTACAAAAAACCTACCACGCGTGTGTGGCGACAACAATCCAACACCTTGTGTCATCTGTCATCGCTTGAAGCGTGTGAGCGCTTTAAGTGACAAGCGCTTTTCAGCCAATAAATCAACGAGTCAGCAAACCAGCAAGTGGATGGACAATGCGCAGGCAGCTCGATACATCAAGTCTCTGGGGCGATATTTGCCTTCTTTTCCGTCCTTCGCCTATCATTTAGATAAATCTTGCTAGATCAATCTTGCGGCTTCGATAAGTTGACGTCGTTCATGCTGCGCCATAAGAAGAACGCGCAGTCTACATACATAGGCGGCCTGCGCCTCTGGACGGTGGCGCATGTTAACGGTCCGGAACGCAACCGAATTGCGGACGCCCTGCCTTTAGGACGGGCGTATGACTTGGGAGGGGTCATGAGCGAATTCGCCAGCTTGTTGTTTTCTTCCGATGCGTTTCTCCCGCACGGGTCGTGTCTGCGGTGGACACCTGCGTTACTCTCATTATGGGTCGTCTCCGATGTCCTGATTGCCCTGGCCTATTACTCGATTCCGGTGGCTTTGATTTACTTTGTGCGCAAACGGCAGGATCTGGCCTTCCACTGGATGTTCCTGATGTTCGGCGCGTTCATCTTTTGGTGCGGCACAACCCACGTGCTAGGAGTATGGACGCTGTGGCAGCCGCTGTACTGGCTGGAGGGAGGGATCAAGGCGGTGACAGCGGGGATTTCGATTACTACGGCGGCGCTGTTATGGTCGTTGATCCCGCGGGCGTTAGCGCTGCCGAGTCCGGCGCAGTTAGCAAAGAGCAATGCGGAGCTGAGTCGGGAAATCACCAGGCGACAGCAGGTGGAAGCGGAGCTGCGGAAAATCCAGGAGGAACTGGAGCAGCGGGTGCAGGAACGCACAGCGGCGCTGGCCCAGGCGAACATGGTTCTCCAGCAGGAGATTGCCGCACACCAGCGGACTGAAACTGAGCTGCGCGACAGCGAAGCGCGCCTCCAGGCTATTCTCGACCAGACCCGGGCGGCGGTGTATCTCAAAGACCTCACTGGTCGGTATTTGCTCGACAATCATCAGCATCAAACGATAGCCGGTCTACGCGCGGAACAGATCCTAGGCAAGACGGATTATGAAGTCTTTCCCCATGAACTGGCGGAGCAATTTCGGCGCAACGATCAAGCTGTGATCGCGCACGGCCGCCCGTTAGTATTTGAGGAGACGGCTCTCCTGGCAGACGGACTGCATAGCTATCTTTCGGATAAATTTCTCCTCCATCGAACAAACGGAGAGCCGTACGCGGTCTGCGGCATTTCCGTGGACATTACTGAGCGGAAACACCTGGAGGCAGCGCTCCAACGGGAACGGGACTTATGGAAAGTGACTTTGACCAGTATTGGCGATGGGGTCATCGTGACCAACCCTGCGGCTGAAGTGACCTTTATGAATCCCGTGGCGGAAGCGCTCACTGGGTGGACGGCGCAGGAAGCCAGTGGACGTCACGTTGGTGAAGTCGTCTCTCTGGTCAATGAACATTCGCGACAACTGATGGAGAGTCCGGTGGAACAGGTTTTACGCGAGAGAACCGTGGTGGGGTTGGCGAATCATACGTTATTGCTCGCACGTGATGGACGCGAGGTGCCGATTAGCGACAGCGGCGCTCCGATTCGCGACGAGAGCGGCCAACTCTATGGCGCGGTGATGGTTTTTCACGATGTCACTGAGAGCAGGCAAGCTGAGGCGGCTTTGCGTCAGGCGAAAGAGGCGGCAGAGGCGGCAAACCGAACGAAGAGCGACTTTCTTGCCGCAGTCTCCCATGAACTTCGTACTCCGCTTAACATCATCATCGGCTACATTGATCTTTTGGCCGACGAAGAGCATGGGCCGTTGACAGTTGTACAGAACAATTTCTTACGGTCCATCAAACGCAGCGCGTTGGAGCTTCACGAGCTCATTGCTGGCATCCTGAACCTGAACCGACTGCAGAAGGATGGTCAGTTGCCAGTTGATATTGAGGAAGTGCATCTTCCTGCGCTGCTCGCGACGATTCGCGCGGAAACCCAAGTCCTGTGTGAGCGATCAGGGCTCCAGTTCGTCTGGAACGTTGGACCAGGGCTAGAGTCAATTTTTACAGACGCGGATAAAGTGAAGACAGTAGTGAAAAATCTCTTGGGGAATGCGGTGAAGTTTACGAAAAAAGGCCAGGTGACCGTCGACGCGCGCCCTCACCGGGGAGGGGTGGAGATCAGCATCAGTGACACGGGTATTGGCATTCCCCAGAGCGCCCTATCGGCCATTTTTGAGCCGTTTCGTCAGGTGGAGCACCCCAATGCGTTGCAACGCTTTGGCGGCGTCGGACTTGGGCTGTACATTGTGAAATCACTCCTCACGCTTCTTGACGGGCGCATTACGGTCGAGAGCGAGCTTGGACGCGGCTCAACCTTCCGCATCTGGCTGCCGAGCAGGAAGGATAGAGGATCTTTTAGAGCTGAGAGCGCCGCAACCTGAGAGCTGCGGACGGCGCGCTTTTGCATTTGTGCCGGAAATCAGAGAAAAACAGAAAAGACGAGGCTGTTCCTTCCCCTTTACGTCTCGCGTCCAGCTTTATCGGTACAACTCCTCGTCCTTCAGCTCCTTCTCCGGTAGGCGGATGCGCGGATAGAGCGATGGCAGGCCGTTACGGCCTAGGAGCAAGAAATCAACCGGGATAAACGGCATAGGCACTTCGACGCCGACGTAGGCGCTGCGGCTGTCTTTGCCAAAAGCGAGTCGCGCGCCGGCAATTTCTTTCGGCAACGTGCCGCGGACATCAACGCCCTGCCCCAGGCTGCCAGACAGATAAGGCAAGGTTTGCCACCCGCTCATCTCGTTTTTCTCTCGTTGACTTTTCAAAGTGATGTCCGCCATCTCCGCGCCTTGCGCCAGGAGCGCAAGACCGCGGTCGCCGCGCGTGGCGGCCTGCTCATAGCCCTTTTCTCGGAACCGGCGCCAAAACCGCTCCCATGCGGCGTCAGGCACGCCATACACTTTCGTGCGCGGACCCTCATCGCTCTGCAGGCGCAGGGCGATCTCGCCGTTTGGTAAAAGCGTGACGCCGTCCTCCGCCAATTCTACATTATCAAGATTATTGTCAAGCAGTTCTTGTTTGAGCCCCAGGCCTTGCGGGCCGAAGAGATCCGGATTCTCTATGAGAAAGGCTTTACTTAACCGCAGCCCCTGATTTTCCGGCAGGTATAATTCACGCAACTGTGCGGCGGCCGTGCGCGCGGCTTTTGTCTGGGGGTACTGCTCGAGCAAGGTGCGTAAGTATGACTCTTTTTGCGTCTGATGTTCGCTCTGTTTCGCGACTTCTAAGATCGCAGCGCCTGCGCGTTCCTGAAGCCCGGGGACCCGATCTTCCCGGCCCGCAAGTTTATAGTAGGCGATGGCTTTAGCAAACTGCCCTTCTTTTTCGTAGGCTCTCGCCAGCGTTTCGTACACTTCAGGAGAGCGTTCGCCTGGCGGGGTCTCGCGCACGTATTTTTCCGCCTCGGTAATCACTGGTTGTTGGGAAACTGGATTGCCCGTCAATAAATGGAAGAGTTTTGCAGTAGTTTGCAGCATAGTCAGCGCCCCAAACGTCGCCGCGCCCACCAAACCCTCGGTGGCGATCTGGGTTCCTGCAACGACGAAGTTGTCTTTCACGAAACTGCCGCCGGGGAGCAAGTAGGCGAGCGTTTGTTTATCATGCTCCCATTCCGCCTGTTTCACGCTCGCAAGCGGATCACGCGGTTTCGCCTGTTCAAGCGGCTCTTGCTTCCGTAGCTCGGTTTCAACTTTACGCAAACCTGCCCGGGCTTTTTCCGAGGACGCATCGGCCATGAGCGCCAGTTGATAATGAAAATTGGCGCCCCAGTAGTCCTGTTTTTTAAATGCGGCTTCGGCGCGGGCAAGTTCCGCCGCGAGTAACGCGTTTCTCCGTCGGGTCTCTAGCTCTTGTACTTTCTCTTGCACCCCCGGCGCATGCGGATCTTCCGGCGCCCGACGCAGGAACTCTCGGTACAGCACGAGCGCCTTGCGCTCGCGTGGACCCGGGCCATTACCATCGCTCCACTCTGACACCACGCCTTGCGCTGAGGCGGGATTCGGGCCGCGCGGCGCGCCGAAAAGGAGGCCGCCGACGTCAAGCGTCGAGAGCACCCAATTGAAGCGACGGCCCATACGGCTACGCTTTGCTTCCGCCATCAGCTTGTCTGCTGCGGCAAGCAGTTGTTCGGGGGAGCCGCTCAAGTCTGTCGTGACCTGGTCAATCGTATCTTCATCCCGCCCCTCTGGGTTGAGCAGCGCCTGCACATAGTGCGTGACGCCGGTTGGGCGCTCGCCGTGGGCAAGCAGTTCCGCGTCGTGTTGCGCGAGCTCGCGGACGCGCTGCTCCACCGCCGCAGGGTTTTGCAAATAGGCGTTGAGAATGGCGTCGGCGACTTTCTTCCCTACCTCATCGGGAAAATACCGATCTGGCGGTTCAGGCGGCGTGAAGGGGGTGTAGGTAGGAAGGAAGTCGTTCAGCTTTTGCACAAGAGGGTCAGCATATGCTTGGACGTTGACCGGGAGCAGAACTCCGACCAGGAACAACAGGCAACAGAAGATGCTTCTTATACTTCTCATGGCCCTTACCCTGAAAATGAGATCACCCCACTCGAAACCTGCCCTTTCATCACCCAGAGCACAAACTCCGGGCGCACGCCGCCAAGGGGACTGCTTCCAAGTCGCCCATTGCGTTGATCACCGCGCCAACCGTCCCACCTTGGCCATGTACGCCTCCAGCGCTTCGAGTTTACCTTTCGCTTCCAATTTTTCCATAATGCCGTCTTCCTGCGCCACCTGGGCGTACAGCTGCAGCGCCGTGCGGCCAAGATCCTCAAAGACAGAGGACTCGAATTGGAGACTCTGCGGGTCGGTCTGCGCGGCGTACTCCTGCGCCAGCGTGACATAAAAATCCGCGAACTCGATCTGGTAACGATAGCTGTTCTTACTTTCCTTGTGCTTGTTCGTCAATTGACGAAAGGCGAGCACGACGCTTTCATTGCCGTCTTCAATGCGGTGGCGATTGATTTCCAGGAACGCGACTTTCGCGCGATCGAGCCGCTCTTCCTCTTCCCGGGCTAAGGGCTCGTAGGGAGGGCCTGGATATTGTTTTTGCAGCGTTTGCCACTGACCAATCTGTTCATCTAACATTTTGAGATACTCGACCGGCGTCGTCGCAGTAGGCGCATATTGTCGTAACTCTTGAAAATGGGACAGCACCTCCACCGCTTTAGCGGCCTCCTCTTTAAGCTGGTGGCGGCTTTGGCTCACAATCCGGTACTGCGCGATCGCTTTCTCATACTCATGGAGCCCCTCATACGCGCGAGCGCGGGTAAACGCGATCAGTTCTGGATACGCGCCTGGATGTTTAGCCTCGTAGTCTTGCAGCCGCGTCAGCGTCGCTTTATAGACGTTCGCGCCAGTGACGTCTTTAGGAATAGGAAAGCGATACGTATCCTTTCCCAACGCGCGCTGGAACTCGGTCACGATTTTTAAGAGATCCTCTTCAGTCACGTATTGTGGATTCCTCGCGGCTTCTTCTTTTTTCGCCGCGAGGCCGGGAATCCAGTCGCGGAGACCGGAAGAGGTTGACGGGGGCGAAGCTGAAGGAGCGGGGGTCGTTTCAGAAGAAGAGGGCGAGCCCTGATCCTCAGAACGCAGAGAGAACCACCGTCCGACTGCGCAGCCTGAAAGCAAGGATGTGAGAAAGCCGCTGAGGAGGAAACACAGAACACAAGATTTCTGCAGTCTTCCTCCAAGAGCGCGTTGCATGACTAATAACATTGAGGAAAATCGCTGCTTACCATAATGCTAAAGCGGCAGCGAGTCAAACCTGGATGAGAAGGTTTGCGGCGGGTGCAGAGCAATTTTCCTGTACTTCCCCATATGTCATAGGCCTTATCCAAGGCGGCTTCTCTCTACAGCCAGAATTTTGTTCTGTGCGCCCATCTGCCGCGGCTTATTTGCCTCCGAATGGCTGACGTGCTAGGTAGATACTTCTTGATGGGCCTACCGGGGGTGTTGTTGTATGACGGCCCTGCAAATCAGCGACTGGCTGGAAGACAGGTGGCAGCGCTGATTCCTACAAAAAGCCGGAGTGGCGGAATTGGCAGACGCACGGGACTTAAAATCCCGTGACGGGTAACCGTCGTGCGGGTTCGATTCCCGCCTCCGGCAGGCAATGACGATAGCACATTTGATAAGAGGTCAGTCATAGAGGGTTATTGATCGACAGCAGCGTTGTAGTTTTCGGTGGATAAC
>DATLYA010000038.1:0-6910 GCA_035575235.1 Candidatus Methylomirabilota bacterium | reverse complement strand
AAAGACAAAATTTCCCATCGCGCCGAGCCCTAGCGGAGGACTCCACAGCAGGTAGAAACAGACGCCTAACGGCAGAACGCTCACCAAGAGGTAGAGACGCCGTCGGCCAAAGCGAGAAGTTGTACTGTCGGACAGATAACCGACGAGCGGATCGTTGACGCCATCCCACAACCGCCCAATCGCCAGCGCCAGACCGGCGAGCGAAGGGTTGAGCATGACAACGTTCGTATAGAAAAAGAGCAAAAAGTCCCGTACCGCTGTAAGGCGAATAGCGACAGCCAGGTCGCCGACGCCGTAGCTGAGTTTTACGAGGAGTGGCAGTTGTGGCCGGGAGACGACCTTGGGAGAGACGGAAGGCGAAGACAATGGAGCCAGTGCGCTGCTCATGGGCGCGGATTGTAAATGAAGAGAAGGATGGAGGCTACGGGCTTCTCAGCAAACCGCAGATCGTAGGCGAAAAGCTGAAGAAAGCAGGAGTGTTCTTGCGGGCTGTGAACTACATGGCTAGGCCCGAGGTCATGGAGTTGCAGAGCGCTTTCTTTTTGGCCTTAAGCCTGTAGCCTAAAACCAATAAAGCTGCTAGCTGAACGCTAATGACTCGTGATGGAAGAAAGGAGCATTCCCTATGGCAGTGAAGAAATTTTCCAGCGCATACTACGTTGTTAAAAATATGGATGAAGCCGTAGCGTTCTACAAAGACGTGCTCGGTCTCAACGTAAAATTCCGTGACGGCAATCGTTGGACGCAGTTTGATGTGAATGGGGTGGGCGTGGCGCTGGCGGATCCGAGTGAAGGCAGCGTGCCTCCCGGGGGCGGCGCGACGGTCGTCCTCGAGGTCGATAACTTAATGGAAACTCGACAGATGTTGATCCAGAAAGGCATTCCGGTGAACGACATCGTCGATATGGGCGGGCATGGAAAATACTTTACCGCGAAAGATCCGTCGGGGAATATCGTACAAATTTTTGCGAGATAAGCTTTTGGCTGTTGGCTATCAGCTATTAGCTAAACACGGAAATGAGCAGATCCTGTGAAAAATGCCACGTCATTTTCTGTTCTGTGTTCAGGCTAATAGTTGAGAGCTGACAGCGAATGGCTGATTCTTCACGCGTACAAATAATGTACGAGCAGATAATCGAGTGAGAGCACGCCCGGGCCGAGGAGCACGAACATGCCAAAAAGCACGGCGAGGTTAATGGCGTATTCAGCTCCGGGGGGATTATTGAGAATCAAATAGCCGCCGCCTTTATGGCCTGTGGTGGCGGCGATGACCATGTTAATCGTCAAGGCAAGAGCGACGAAACGGGTGCCAAGGCCAAGCGTGAAAAGAATGCCGCCGCCGAATTCCGTGAGAGTGGCCAGCCAGGCGTTCAGTAATGGGTATGGCATATTGATGCTGGCGAGCCAACCGGCGAACGCTTTGACGCCGCCGGGGTTAGTCGGATGATAGCCGAGTTTCCCTAGGCCGTGGATAACAATGCAGACGCCTAAGGCGACGCGCACAACAAACAGCGCCACGTGTAACAACCAGTCCGGGAACGATAGTAGAATTGTTTCCAACACAGACACCCCCTCCGTCCAATGAGCATCGCAGGGGATCATAGTCAAACCATCGCACGCGGTAAAGGGAGAGGACAACACGCGAGCACAGAGAGAAACAGAGTGAGTAATTGGTGGATGCAGCGCTCTGGAGAGCGAGCCTCAGTCAGTAGGGCCCTCGATACTGTGACACGCCGCGTCGTAGGAGTTGGGAAGCATGATGACCGTTTGGTGGCTGTCCCAATCGAGCGAGAAGGCGAATCGATTACGCCAGTGACTATTCATGCAACAACGCGCCAACAGATCCGCTTTCACTTACGCAGTGGAAGATTTGTCTATGAATAAACCGCGTATGAGGTATTTTGAAGAAGAGGATGTTCTCCACCTCTCGATAACAGACGAGAAAGAAGCGGGGAGCGTAGAATTGGCTCCAAATGTCACTGCAGAACTGAATGAGAAGGGGGAACTTATTGGCATAGAAATTCTTGATGCGAGTCAGTTCGTCCGGGACTTCGTCTTGGAGGTTGCTCAGGCCAAGATGTTGCAATGGCCACCACAAGCGGCACAGGGTGAATAGAGCAGCACAATGGCAGAAGCTTCTGCTATCCTAGCAGTTTGCTGCTTACTTGATTGAGAGTATGAACAAGGAGTAGCAAGACTTGTACGAGGAATTATAAAGGACAGAGGTCATCGCGAGGAGCCGCAGGCGACGAAGCAATCTCACAAAAGACAAAGATTGCTTCGCTGCGCTCGCAATGACACCAGAGCTTAAGGATAAGTGTCATTGCGAGGAGCGTTAGCGACGAAGCAATCTCTGTTGTCTAGCAAGGATTGCTTCGCTGCGCTCGCAATGACACGGTACAACGACTTCTAAAACACCCTCTAAGGCACAGTATGAACACAACAGAGAAGAGGACCGTTTCCCCGGAAACGCTTCAACAGATCATCGAACGTATCGTTGAAGTAGCGCAACCTGAAAGGATCATCCTTTTTGGTTCGGCTGCTCGTGGGGAAATGGGGCCGAATAGTGATGTTGACCTTTTGGTGATTAAGACCGGTGCGCACCGACTTGACCTTGCCGGGAAGATTTACCGCAATCTGCATGGGGTAGGGGAAGCGGTCGATGTTGTAGTGGTCACTCCCGAAGATATTGAGCGGTATAGTGAGAGTACTGCTCTTGTCATCGCTCCTGCTCTGAAGGAAGGCAAAGTGGTGTATGCCGCCTGAGCGATTTCCTCCTGATGATCCACGGGAATGGTTGAATCGCGCTCGCAGTAATCTTGCTCGGGCAAAGGCTCGGATTCCTGACGCCTACCTGGAAGACCTCTGCTTTGATGCTCAGCAAGCTGCGGAAAAAGCGATCAAAGCTGTCCTCCTCAAAAAAAAGCTCACTTTTCCTTACGTGCACGATCTAGCTCGGTTGCTCACGTTAGTAGAAGGGTCAGGAGCAGAGATTCCAGAAGAGGTACGCCAAGCAGAAAGTCTTACGCGGTATGCGGTCGTGACCCGCTATCCCGGTCTCACGGAGCCTGTTACTGAAGCACATTATCAGGAGGCAGTTGCAAACGCAGATGTGGTGGTCCGGTGGGCTGAGACCATTACTGGCGAAGAAGGAGATCCGGAAAGTTCAGAGTAAGTGCCGCTCCATTTTCGCCGGCATGGAGTGGAATTGCAGATGGGAAAGGGAAGCAGAGCCGTTTCTGAAGGAACGTTGATCTTAT
This sequence comes from Candidatus Methylomirabilota bacterium, assembly GCA_035575235.1. Taxonomy (GTDB): domain Bacteria; phylum Desulfobacterota; class Binatia; order Bin18; family Bin18; genus SYOC01. The sequence continues at coordinate 3,650 of DATLYA010000038.1, read as the reverse complement.
GTCCCGAATCGCCGACTACGATTCCATTTCCTCTCAGTATGATCAACGATATCAAGGCCAGAGGTACCCGGGGACTGAACAGGTATTGTCGACGTTTCTCGGGGAAAATCGGCATGTCAGCGTGCTGGAAGTGGGGTGCGGGACGGGGCACTGGCTGAATTTTCTCTCCGACAAGATCGGCTTCCTAACCGGACTCGACCTATCTGCAAATATGCTCCAACGCGCGCGGGAATCCGCGCCGGAAACGCCGCTGGTGCGCGGCCGCGCTGAGCACCTGCCGTACCACGCGCAGTCTTTTGATCGTGTGTTCTGCATTAACGCGTTCCATCACTTTGCGGAGAGGGACAAATTCCTGACCGAAGCTCAGCGAGTGCTTCGACCCCATGGCGGGTTGATGATTATCGGGCTTGATCCCCATAGTGGACTCGACCGCTGGTGGGTCTATGACTATTTCCGCGAAACCCTAGAGCTGGACAGAGCGCGTTATCCGTCCACGCAAGGACTGCGGGCGAGCATGGCTGACGTTGGATTTCTGCGGTGTGAGACGAGCGTGGCGGAGCATCTTGTGCTGCAGATGCCCGCCCGTACTGCTCTTGAACGTGGTCTGCTGGCGCAGAGCTATACCTCTCAGTTGACGATTTTATCGCAACAAGAATATCAAGCCGGGCTGGAGCGCATCACGCAGGACATGAACGCCGCAACAGAGAGAGAAGAGGATCTCATACTCATTGCGGATCTGCGGCTCTATGCTACCGTGGGGTGGCTGGATGGGTAAACTGAGAAAGGAGGGCTGTATGAGTTACGACTTGCTCATTCACGATGCTCGTATTTGTGACGGAACCGGAAAACCGCTCTTCCACGGCTCGGTCGGCGTGCGTGACGGCAAGATTGTCGAGGTTGGGGAGGCTTCGGGATCGTCCAAGCGTACGATTAATGCCGATGGACTCGTGCTTGCGCCTGGCTTTATCGATATTCACACGCATTACGACGCCCAGGTGTCCTGGGACCCGCTGCTGACCTGTTCGGGCTGGCACGGAGTCACCTCGGTGCTGATGGGGAATTGCGGTGTCGGCGTCGCGCCGTGCCGACCACAAGAGAAAGATATCGTCTCGTGGGATTTAGTTAATGTGGAAGCCATGCCGCAAGACGTGCTGCTTAATGGCGTCGCCTGGGAGGAATGGGAGAGCTTTCCGCAATACATGGAGGCGATCGCCAGGCGCGGGATCGCCTTAAACTCAGGCTTTCTCGTGCCGTTATCGAGCTTTCGCTACTACGTGATGGGCGCGGCGGCGTCGGAACGTGAGGCGACGGACGCTGAACTCGAGCGCATGGTTGCTTTATTTCGGCAAGCCATGGAAGCTGGAGCCTACGGTTTCTCATTGAGTCTACTGAATCAACATATTGGTTATCAAGGCAAGCCACTGGCCAGCCGGATGGCGACGAAAAGAGAGCTCTGCGCCCTTGGCCGGGTCATGCGCGAACTGGGGCGCGGCGTCATCGAGATTGCTCTCACGCGCAGCGTCAGCGTGATGACCGAGGAAGAGCTTGACCTGCTGGTGGCGGTCGCTACGGAAAGTCAGCGTCCAGTGACATGGCTTGGTCTGCTTGGCCGCTCCGATATGCCTGGCGTCTGTCGAAAAACGCTTTCGCGTGTTGAGCCGCTCTTGCGGCAGGGGCTACGTATTCCGCCACAAGTGACGCCCAGGCCGATCCAGCAATACTATACGTTGAAAGTTCCGTTCATCTTCGCCAGTTTTGCCGCGTGGCGCGATGCGTTTAACCGTCCCGTGCCGGAACAGATCGCCCTCTATCGCAAGCCCGAATTCCGTGCGGCTTTCCGCCAGGAACTCAAAGTCGGCGGCGCTATTTTCACCAACCAATGGGATCGCGTGCATGTCGTGCGAGTCGAGCAGGAGCGGAACAAGCAGTATCTGAACAAGAGCATCGCCGAGATCGCCGCGCAGTGGAACCGTGATCCGGTTGATACGATTCTTGATTTGGCAATCGACGAGAACTTAGAAATGGGAATCACACTCTCAGTGATTAACACCAACCCTGAGGAAGTGCGCGAGTTAATCTCTCACCCCGACGTGCTCATTGGCCTCTCGGACGCAGGCGCGCATGTCGATCAACACTGCGATGCCGGCGTGCCAACCTATTTGCTGAGCGAATGGGTGCGCAAGCGGCAGGCGATGACGCTAGAAGCAGGCGTACGGCGACTGACGTCAGAACCTGCGGCGTTCTTAGGGCAGACGAGCAGGGGACGCATCGCGCCAGGCATGGACGCCGATCTGGTGCTGTTTGATCCCGATACCGTAGGGCTATATCCACCCCAATGGGTGAACGATTTGCCCGGCGGGAAACCTCGCTTGATCGAGCGTTCGAAGGGCGTCTGTCACACTATTGTTGGCGGCGACATCGTCTTCTCGGATGGCGTGTATCAAGGCGGGCTGCCGGGGAAGATTATGCGTCCAGCGGTCATGTGATTGCACTGGGCCGGAGAAACGGAGAGGAAGAGATACGAAGACGGTTTCCTCCTTAATTCTCCGTTTCTCCGACTTCCAGTTTGAGGATTATGGGAAAAGATTCTTTTGGGCGTCGTCAGGTCATACTGTCATTGCGAGCGCAGCGAAGCACTCTTGGTCTTGCTCTGAGATTGCTTTGTCGGCTGCGCCTCCTCGCAATGACATTCCCCACGATGTTCGTTCAAGAGTTTTGTCTCAAAGTCTTTAGTCTTGTAAATGCCGTCTTTTCCGTTTCTTCTTCTCGTATCGTCAACAGCTGCTGCTTCATCGTATTGGTCTTTTTGTCTAACCCCTCACTCTTTGGTTGCCTGTCCTTCTCGTAGCCCCCCATTCCTTGACAAAGGGAGCCGATCTGGCGTAAGACGCAGGAATGAACACTCACTCATTTCAACCCCAGTGTTCCAGGAAAGGTGAGGACGAGTGAAGGCTCAGGTTTTGCGTAGAAAACGGAAACTCACCTCGCAAGTGACGGATGAGAAACGTCTGCTGGAAGGAAAAGAGCGCATTGCCGCTGCTGCGGCTGGGCTCTTTCTCGACGGCGGTTATCATAGCACCAGCGTGCGTGAAATCGCGCAAAAAGCCGGGCTTAGCGTTGGCTCGGTCTTTAATTACTTTACCAGTAAAGAAGAAATCCTCTTCTTCCTCTTTTCCCGTAACCAAGAGCGCACGGAAGCATCGCTGCAGGATCAGCGCGCGGAGTTCGCCCGGCTCAAGGAACAAGGCGTTGACGCGCAAGAGCTCTTCTGGCTGGCCTACGAATACTACATGCGGCTGATCGCTGAGTTCCGCCGCGATACCGTGCTGGGGTATCAGGAGCTGAAATCGCTCACCGTCGCGGAACGACGCCGTATTCTCGAAGGAGAGGCGCGTATTCAAAGCTTTCTCGAAGAGGTCATCGCCTATGGCATTGAGAAGGGCGCTTTTCCTCCGGGGGACATTGATCTCAAAGCCCATTGTCTCATGGTCTTGGCGCAAGCATGGGCTGTGCGGCGTTGGGCGCTGAAGCGGTTCGCCAAAGCCGACGATTATTTACACGCTCTGAAGGCCATTGTGTTTGGGATAGTGACGAGCAAAACGCTCCGGCAGAACGGCCTCGCGATGGTGGCGGCGGAGGCAATGGAGGAA
>DATLYA010000037.1:0-20962 GCA_035575235.1 Candidatus Methylomirabilota bacterium | reverse complement strand
GGCGATCCACCCGCCAAACCCAAGGCCAATCACTGAAAGTGAATGCAGCTGCTCAGCCAGTTTCATGTCTTTGATCAGCCACTGGTACACCACCGCCATATCCCGGACGTTGCGCATCCACTCGGGACGATCGGACTTATCAAACCCAGGATGCGATGGGACGTGCACCGTGTAGCGCTGCGCCAGTCGGTCGTAAAAGGGCAACCAGCCGGGATTGCCGACGTCACGATGCAGGATCAGCAGCGGATCGCCAATCCCCGCCGTCAACAGGTGGACTTTTCCCCCGGCCACCTCGACCATATTTTCACTCCAAGTATGCGCCACGCGTTCAACTCCCCTTTCTACGCGTTATACTACGCGGCCTTTTCCCGCACGAGGCTCAGCGCGGCCACTGTTATCGCACCACTTGCCTCTGCGGGAAAGAAATAATCATCAGCCATCATGGTGAGTGGACCAAATTCAAGATTCAAATCTACTTGATCATCTGGCGGCCACCAGCGAAGCCGAACCCCGACGGCCTCGGCAGGCGCGTCATGCGTTGTCTCTACTCCGCCTGGCCCGTCATAGAAGCACTCGCCTTCCTCACCATCGCGGGAAACAAGCCAGGCGCCTAACCATTTTTTCCGTTTTGCAGGGGCTTTGTCAGCCTCGCCCCAATCAATTGTGACCTTCTCGACCATCGGTAGGTTTCCTTACTCGCCGCTCAGCACTCGGGACTCGGCGCTCAAGACTGGTCTCACGCCGGAACGTCAAATCCATACAGCTTCGCCGCATTCAGCCCTAACACTTTCTTCCGTTCTTCCTCCGTCAGGTTCGCCATGGTGCGGTCGATCACTTCTTGTGAACGCGGCCAGGTGCCTTCATGGTGTGGATAGTCATCGCCCCACAAGAGATTATCGATCCCTACCCATTTGCGCGTCTCCAGACCAATGGGGTCGTCCTGAAATGTTGCGAATCCTTGGCGACGGAAGTATTCGCTGGGCAACATTGGCAACTTTGGCGCGACCCAGAAATGATGCTTTTTATAGCCCTCGTCCATGACCCAAAGGGTCCAGGCGAGCCAGCCAATGCCGGCCTCGACCGTGCCAAATTTGAGTTGAGGAAAACGTTCGCACACGCCAGAAGCGCAGAGTTGCACGACCGGCTCGATCGCTGTAGCGAGCGCATGCCAGACGTAATTGATAATAGCGCCGCCGTTGCCCGTTGCTGTGCGCGGATCCTTGCCCGTGCCAACGTGAAAACTGATCGGCATGCCGGTCTCTTGAATGGCCGCCCACAACGGATCGTACAGCGGTAAATTGTACGGTTGGTCTGGAACCTGTACAGGAAGAAAAACCGTACGATAGCCCATCTTGGCGACGCGTTTGACTTCCTTGACTGCAGTCTCCACGTTTTTAGGCGCAATAGCGGCGACCGGCGCGCAACGGTGTTTTTGCGGCCCAAAGAATTCAAGCGCCCAATCGTTCCATACTTTACACATCGCTGTGTTGTGCTCAGGGTCGGGAGAGGCCCACATCAACAGACCGCGATTAGGATAAATCACTTCCGCATCAATGCCGTCACGCTCCAGGTCGCGCAGGCGGGACTCCAGATCGGGCCGCCCTCCTTTGGCGCGCTCTAAATCGTCTCCTTCGAGAGCAACGTCGCGAAGACGCAGCGGGCGCGCGCCTTCGATGACCAACATCTTATTGCCTTTGGCGTCCAACTCGACCCTCGGCAAACGATGGCGGAACTTTGCTGCAATGCGCCGTTCCCATAGATCCGGCGGCTCCAGCACATGGCAGTCCGCCGAGACGACAAAGTAGTTTTTCTTGGGAGGCGAAGTTTGAGTTGGGGACTGAACCGCACTCATACAGGTCTGATCCTCCTGAATCATTGCCGAAGCTATTGAACAACTGTCCGGCATTATGGCGATTCTCACCGCTCCCAGCAACCTCTGGCCATTTTACGTCTCGGTCCGTTGACCGCCATAGCGTCAGGCAGTAGTCTCAGAAAACCTGTAGAAAAAAACAGGAATTTTTCTGTTCGGTCCACGGAAACCGCAATGCCTGATACGAAACTCACGCTTCCCATTGGGCAACGAGTTTCCCTTCCAGGACACTTTGATGTTCCAGTGGTTTTGGAAGATGTCCGCCCGCTAGAGCACGGCGGAACAGGGGGGTACGAGTGTCGCGTGCGCCTGCCTGACGGCAGTCTTGACGAAGCGATCATCTCTGCCGCTGAAGCACAGGCTTTGGTTGCGACTTATACTGCGCCACAAACAGTAACTCAGCCCGTTGATGCCGAGCGATTGCGCCTGCTGATTGAGTCTGCCCGTATTCGTCTGGCCTACGCCTACGACCGGCAGTTTGCGGTCAGTTTCTCTGGCATTCGCACCTTGCCGCACCAAATCGAAGCAGTCTATCAGCGCATGCTACCGCAACCCCGCCTTCGGTTTTTGCTGGCCGATGATCCAGGAGCAGGGAAGGCGATTATGGCAGGGTTGTTGGTCAAGGAACTCAAGCTGCGGGAAGCGATCGAGCGAGTGCTTATCCTTTGTCCAGCGCCCCTGACAATCCAATGGCAGGATGAAATGCTGCGGTGGTTCGGCGAGCCGTTCGATATCATTTTTGCCGCCGTGGACCAGCAGCAGTTAGTGAATCCCTGGCAACGCGCCTCGCAAGTAATCACCTCAATCGACTATGCCAAACAGGACGAAGTGGGCGAGCGGGTGTGGCAGCAACGCTGGGATCTCGTCATCATTAGATGAAGCGCACAAGTGCTCAGCGTACACCAAATCGCAGGCAGGTCGAGCCGATGAGGCGGTAGAAACCAAACGCTATCAGCTCGCCAAACGCCTGACGGCAGACGCGGATCATGTGTTGCTCCTGACGGCGACTCCGCATCATGGCGATGAGGATCGTTTTGCTCACTTCTTGCGCATTCTTGATCCGGACCTCTTTCCTGAGCCGCATCGCGTTGGGCTCCAAGCGGCGACGATTCATAAGAATGTTTTTCGATTGGGAGACGACTGTCCCTGGGCGCTCCGTCGCCTAAAAGAGGACCTCAAGGACTTGAACGGCCATCGGCTCTTTCCCGATCGTCATGCTCACACAGTAAGTTTTCGCCTAAATAGCGAGGAATATACGCTGTATAAGGCCGTTACCGCATACATCAACGAGTTCCTGCCGCAGTCGGTAGCCCAGGCATCCTTGCCTGGGGAGCAACGCCGGTCCAGCGCCGCTCTTGCACGGACCGTACTCCAGCGTCGCCTGGCAAGCTCCACGCACGCCATTCATGAATCGTTGAAGCGGCGACTCCAGAAGCAACAGGAATTACTGGAAAAGCTGGAGCAGATGACGCCCGCGCGACGCGGCGTACGACCCTCGCCGTCTGGACGATTATATTGACCAGATTGACCGGATCGACCCTGAGCGACTGAAGCGGTGCGAAGAGGCCACTGGGATTGCCCTGGCGCGCGCCAACGTCGACTTCACTGGCTTCCAGGTGCGGAACCTGGAGGTGGAAGAACGCCGCTTGATGCCACGCTATGTCGAATCACAGTTTCTCGCTGCGGCGCGAGAGGTAGGACTGCGTGTGGAAGCGCGCGCTGATGGTCTCTGGCGGGTTGAGCATGTGTTGGCTGATTTGCGTTCTGAACGATTGCAGGCCGTGCAGCATCTCGGGAAGCCGGAAACCACGCACCGTAAAATCACCTTTCATAAGCATCACCTTGAGCAAGATGCACACCTTGACGCTGTCCTGCTTGGTCCGGGACACCCCCTGTACGCAGCCGTCGATGAACGGTTAAACGAAAAACTGTCTCCGCTCATCGGCCAGGCAGCGTTCTGTCTTGATCCGCTTGCCACGGCGCCATATTGCCTGCACTTCTTCGAAATCGCCATTCGTGGCAAGAACACCAAAGGCAAAGATGTTCCCCTCTATGGGGAGTTGGTAGCTGTACGCGAGGAAGGTAGAACAGGCATCTTGCCTGTTGGCGGCTCGCCTGTTTTTGAGATTGTCCCAAGTGATGTTCTCCTCGACCTTCCACCCTACCCGACTCCTCCCGCATCCATTAAGACGGTCAACCCGCAACCGGTGGCGGATTTTCTCACGAGCACCTATCAACTGGAATGTCGCTCGCGCTGCCAGCAGGAACGGGAGCATTTTGCCAAGGTCTGCCGTGACTATCTGACGGAATCTTTTAAGGCCCGCATCTACAGAGCCCAGGACCGAGTCATGATTCTCAGGGGGCGCGAACGGGAGGCTCCTGAAATTGCGCTGGCGCGTCAGCGCGCCGAGCAGGATCTCGCTGATCTAGAGCGGACGCGAAAAGAGCGGTTTGCTGGGCTCGATCGGCTTTCAGTCGCACGCACGGGTCCAGTGCGACATCTTGCCACGGTGATCGTGTTAACGCCGGATCGCGCCGCTGAGGCGCAGCTTGGTGTATTTGCGCGTGAGACCGATGTCGAGCTGCGACACAAGAAAGAGATACGGGCGGAAGACCTCACAATAGAATCGCTAGTAGCAGAAGGCTTTCCCAGCACAAGCATTGAACGTGTTGGGTCACAGAAAATCGGCTTTGACATTCGCGCCCATCGGGTTATTGATGAGCACACCGGCCAAATCGAGGTGCGCCGCATCGAAGTCAAAGGGTACACCAGAGGAACTCCCATCCAATTAACGGTCAACGAGTGGTATAAAGCCCAACAGTTGACCGAAACGTACTGGCTGTACGTCGTCTGGAACCCACTTGGCACGCCCGAGCCTGTTCGTATTCAAAATCCAGCGATAAAGCTGGACCATGCCAAGCGGGAGGTCATCGCGTCGCGGTTTTTTGAGATTCCGGCGGAGGCGAGACTAACCAGCACACAGGCTAGTAGTAGAGGTTTGTTATGAGGGAGGTTAGCTCATTTGGGGAGTCAATTCCGCTAGAAGAACTTACAGTGCAACAAGGTGTGTCCGCTGTGGACAATTTAGACGAGATTGCGGTTCCATGGCCAGCCGATGACGATCCAGATGACTTGCTTCAGTACATCTTTGCGGAACGAGTTGAGCGACGCAAGCTCAGCGAGAACCAAAGGGACAGGAACAAATAGACATGAGCAACGACGACCGCCGCTTTATCGAAGATTACCTCCCCATCCAGGCGATTAGCGCCGAAGCGTCGCGGGAAAAGTCGGTTCGCAAAGGCCACATCTCGACGTTGCATCTATGGTGGGCGCGGCGGCCATTGGTGGCCTGTCACGCAGCAGTCTACGGCGCATTGGTTCCGGCAAATCGGTTTCAACCGGTGAATGGTTCGGAAGAGAAGCGTGGGAGCTTAGGCCGTGCCAATGCCGCGAAGTTTGTCGAGCAGTTGTGTAAATATCCAGGCGATACACGGGTTATTGCTGAAGCACAGCAACACATTCTGGAAGCGCATGCCGAGCGGCTCACTAAAGAAGGTGGAACAGGCATCCTGCCTGTTACCACTGAAGATATTCTCCAAGGTCGTGCACCGCGGCCCAAAGTGCTTGACATGTTTGCTGGTGGCGGCGCGATTCCGCTTGAAGCATTACGCCTTGGCTGCGAAGCCTACGCTCTGGATCTCAACCCCGTCGCCCATATTATCGAGCTATGTACTCTCGTTTATCCACAGAAGTACGGGAAGCCTGATCCTGCAGCAAAAGGTTCGGCTAAAGACGGGACGTGGGCCGGCCTGGCCGAAGAAGTGCGGTATTGGGGCAACTGGGTGTTGGAGAAGGTCAAAGCGGAAATCGGAGATCTGTACCCACCGATTCCGGATCCCGGCCAAAAGAGAGGGTCTGGCAGCACAGGCTTCCAGCCTGTGCACTCCCAACCTGTGCAGGGCGATCTCTTCATTACCAGAAGAAATTTGCCTCACTGGCAGATGGGAGGATCGACCTATTTTGTTACCTTTAGAACAAAAAACCTGGAACTTCCTTCTGAGGCAAGAAAGCTGGTTCTTGAAGCTTGCCGCCATTTTGATGGGCAGCGGTACACACTGTGGACAGTCGTTGTAATGCCTGACCACGTGCATCTGTTATTACAACCGAAGGAACAAGAGCCAGGGCAATGGTGGTCGCTATCCGATATTCTCCATTCCATCAAATCGTTTACTGCTAACCAAATTAACAAGCTTCTCAAGCACGAGGGCAGAGTTTGGCAAGATGAGAGTTTTGATCGTATCGTTCGAGATGAAGAAGAGTTTCTGGAAAAGTGGAATTACATCCGTAATAACCCAGTAAAGCGAGGACTGTGTTCCGAGCCTGAAGCTTGGGATGCTTTCTATGAGAAAGTAGAACAGGCTTCCAGCCTGTTAGAGGGCCCAGGCAAGATGCCTGTGCCACCAAACCATGGCAAAGCAAAACCTGGTGGCTCAGGCTTCCAGCCTGGGCGAGTACAGCCAGGATGGCTGTGCCACCAAGAAAGTACGGTTCGAGGTGGTGGAGGCTGATAGTGAAAAAGGGTTAGGCTTCGACCCGGCTGCGTTCTCTAAAGGCGGCAACGCGACGTGCCCGTTCTGCGGAACAGTGGCGGATGCCGATTACGTGCAGACGCAGGGAAAAGAGAAACGCGCTGGCGCTCAACTAATGGCCGTTGTCTGTACCCAACCCGCAGCCAAAGGGAAAACCTACCTTGGCGCAGATGCTCTTCCAGCAGATTACCTACTGGATGAACAACTGATTCGCCGTCGCATTGATGAACTATGTAAGAAGACCGGTCTAACCGTACCGAACGAACCAATCAGCCCCTCGCGTCCTTCACCGAACGCACGAGGCCTGTCCGCCGTCACACGGCATGGACTGACGACTTTCGGAAATCTTTTTACTTACCGCCAGATGCTCTGCTTGCTTACCTTCGTCGCAGCAGTGAGAGAGGCACACCAAATAATGGTAGGGCAGGCTAACCCAATGGTAGGGCAGGCTTCCAGCCTGACAGGCCCAGGCAAGATGCCTGGGCCACCAAGATCTATGTTGGGACAAGTGGACGGCCCGAGCCGCTTCTATGTGCTGTGGCGCTATACCTACAAGGCTGCCGAACTTGACGCCGGGGAAGCCATCGTTTTCACCTATGCTCAACCAGTCGAGTTAGATGGCCAGCGAGGATTGTCATCGGGAAGCCGCGCCTTAGTCGAGAAAAAGAAAGCGAAGTACCGTCTCCGTGACTTTACCGAACGCGGAGACGATGGAAAGCTTGGTCTGCCCGACCTACAAACAGGTACGCCAGCGCCACTCATCGACGTGCTGCATCGCGTGTTGTGGCTTATGGAAAACGAACCACGAGCGCTCGGCAAATTTATCGAAGAAACTGGGCCAGACCGGGAACGCCTCCACCTTGTCGCGCAAGCCTTGGCGGGAGCAGGGCTCAAAGGAAAAGCGGAAGAGGGAGCAAAGACGCCGGTCACGACCACGGCGGCGGAGCAGGCCGCTCTTGGAAAACTGCTCGCCAACTGGCGGACCTTGATAGAGTCTTCTACGATGCCGTTGTTCGAGTTGAGGTAACGATGCAAGCGTCTTGGACGATCACACCAGAAAAAATCGATGCAGCCATTAAGCGGATCGTTAGCGTCGCACACCCCCGCAAAGTAATTCTGTTCGGTTCTGTTGTAGCGGGCAAACCGGATATCCATAGTGATGTGGACATTCTGGTGGTGACAAGAGACGAAATCGAAAGCAGCCGTGAAGAAAGTGTGCGCATTCGGCGCGCTCTACGGGGGATTACCATGCCGATGGATATCCTGGTTATCCCAGAAAAACGCCTGCAGGAACTAGCAGATCAACCGGGACTCGTCTACCGCGAGGCGATCCGGCATGGACGAGTGGTTTATGAAACCGAGGGGTAGACGCCGCAAGCGCTCAAAGCCGGGATCACCGGAAGAGTGGCTGGCGCACGCCGAAAGCGATCTGAATCTGGCTCGCTTGGGCAAAGACCGTGATGACGTCTTGCCCGAGCAAGTTTGCTTACACGCACAGCAAGCGGCTGAAAAGGCAGTGAAAGCAGTTCTTCGGCATCACAAGATAGAATTTCCCTTCATCCATGATATTGAAGCACTGCTAGAGATTATGACCCAAAGTGGGCTCGTAGCGCCTGCCGATGTTGCTGAGGCTGGAGCTTTGACCCCTTATGCGGCTGAGACTCGCTATCCTGGTTATGAAGAAGAAATCACGCCTTCCCAAGTGGCCGAGGCGATTCGCTTGGCTGAGAGAGTGGCGACCTGGGCTCTAGACTTCATCACTGGCCACGAAAAGCTACAATGAATTGGCAAGAACACATCAGCATTGATCCCAGGATTTGTCATGGAAAGCCCTGTATCAGGGGAACGCGGATCTGGGTGTCTGTGGTGTTGGATTTTCTCGTTTCAGGCGAATCCATAGAGTCGATCTTGCTAGAATATCCTCATTTGACTCGGGAAGACATTCTCGCGTGCATCGCTTACGGAGCTGAACCCCTGCAGGGATAGGGGAGAGCATGACCACGACCACGCTTCGCCCTTGGCCTGACCTCGTCAAGCTTCACCCCGATGTCGAATCCGGAACGATGACCAAGGCGGTATTCGCGATTGATCTTGGCGCGATTGCCGCCAACGACCCAAACGTTCCGGTCGTGAATCGTGATCCAGAAGCGTTTTTTCGCGCTACATACTTAACGGCTGACCTCAGCAGACTGCTCGATGAAGTTCTTGCCTCCCTTGCCGGTAAGAGTGGCTACAATCGCGTCCTGAAACTTCGCACTCCCTTTGGCGGGGGAAAATCTCATACCCTAGCGGCCTTGTTGCACGCGGCGCGCTCGCGCAAGGCTCTGAAGAGCCCAGGCAAGATGCCTGGGCCACCGATAAAGATTCAAACGATGTGGGGATGGCTGGCCTGGCAGATTGGCGGAGAAAAAGCGTTCGGCCTCGTTGCCGGCCACGATAAGGACCGCGTTGCCCCTGGTGGAGATGTCATTCAACAATTGCTTACTCAGGGCGCTGACGGACGTCCAGTGCTCCTGCTCCTTGACGAAGTGCTCAAATACATGGAACGCGCAGCGGCGGTTGCCGTGTTGGACTCCACCCTGCAACGTCAAGCCAAGGATTTCTTTCAGAGCCTGACCGTCGAGGTGTCCAACAGTAAGAACGCGGCAATGGTCTATTCGCTGCAATGGAGCGCGCGGGAAGCACTAGGCAACATCGCACTCTTGCAAGAGATGGACAAGCTTGCGGCGCGTGTCGACCAACTGCGTGAGCCTGTTACGGGCGATGAGATCTGACCGATCCTGCAGCGGCGACTGCTGGGTGCTATGCCTGACCCGGCGGTCGCTCGTGAAGTGGCGGCTGCGTATCAAGACGTTATCACCGGAATGCAGCGGGCGTATGCAGAAACCCAGGCGGCGCGGCAGCAGGCCGAAGAAGAAGGCGTGATCTTGCGTGATCGCCTGCAGGCCGCCTATCCTTTCCATCCAGCCTTAATCGATGTCATGCGTGAACGCTGGACGGCGGTCGATAGCTTTCAGCGTACTCGCGGCGCACTGCGGTTCCTTGCGTCTTGCCTCGCTTCTTTGAAAAAGAACGCTGGAGCCCAGCCGCTGCTCGGCCCAGCAGAGATCCCACTGAAAGACACTGATGTCCGTATCAAAATGCTCAAGGAGCTAGGGGTCCAGAATGATTATGATCCGGTCATTACCGCTGATATAGAGGGGCCAAACGCTCGCGCCAAACGGATCGATGAACGCCTGGCGCGTGACAATCCTGCGCTGGCCAGCGTCAAGCCAGCAACCCGGTTAGCCACTGCCATTCTGATCTACTCGTTCGGCGGCTTGCGACGTGAGGGGAATGAGGGGAGCGAGACACTCCCTCCAGGAGTCACCGAGAGTGAACTTCTGGCTACGTGCGTTGGTCCTGATCTCGATAACATCACCGCGACTGCCGTACTCTCTGAACTCCGCACCGCCTGTCTGTCTCTCCATTTCGATGGCGTTCGCTACTGCTTTAAGAAAGACCCGAACGTTACCAAGCTCATCGAAGATGCGGAGAATGAAGTTGCACGTCATCCTGAAGAAGTGAAGGGCCGCATCAAGGAGATGTTGACCCAGCGACTCGCGGGCCATCGAGCGGCGGAGGTCTGGCCTGTCAAAACGCAGGACATACCCGATGAAGATCCGACCTTTCTCATCAGTTACTTGCCATTGGAATTTGCGGGAGAAAGTAAAGCTGAACAAGAACGCTTAGCAAAAGAGTTCTTCGCGAAATATGGCGACCGGCCGCGCAAATATCGCAATAGTCTAGGGCTGGCGATTCCTGAAAAAAAACAGATCGAAGCCCTGCGTCGTGCAGTTCGCTATCTCCTGGCAATTGAGCGAGTCGAGAACAAAAAACAACAACTGCGTCTGTCGAAAGACCAACTGGGCCAATTGCGCGAGCGGCGACGCACCGAAGAAGCGGCAGCGGAATCCGCCTTTCGTGCGCTCTATACGTCAGTGTGGTTGCCTCGGGTCGAGGGTGGGACGCTTGAGGTTGAACGCGTCGAAGTTGGCGGACGACCGTTGCAAGCGACGGGGATTCACGAGCGCGTGATGGAGTTATTAACCAGTGCAGGGACACCGAAAGTGCACAGCTCGGTTACGCCGAGAAAGATTGTCGAACGACTGCGCCTGGGCGAAGCTTCCGCGCCTGGAGAAGCCCCACGCTTAGGCGTGAAGGTAGCCGATATTCTGGAAGCATTCTTCGCGTTTTTAGAACCGCCACGGCTCGATTCCGCCGCAGCGCTGCGAAAAGCCATCGTTCGTGGAGTCGCGGACAGTGTATTTGCCTACACCAGCGGGTATATGCCAACGCTCGGACCTGACGGACGCTATCAACTGCCACGAGACAAAGTCACCTTCGGACGAACCCTCTCCGACGACGAAATTGACTTTGACTCTGGCTTCTTGATTATGCCTTCAGCGATCCCTGAGCCGACTGCTCCAATTTCTGCCCCGGAACCGCCTCACCCAGCAGTCAACGATGGTCCTGTCGCTGGAGGTCCTGTTTCGCCAAGTCCTCTTAGCCCAGAATCCCCACCCATAGCGCCTTCCACGCCACAAACGAACCGAACTGTTCGGTTAAGCTTTGCCGTTACTCGCGACCAAGTGTTCAAAGCCTTTCCTGCCATTGCCAATCTTGCTGAGAAATCGGACGGAGGGAAAATAGTGATCCACATCGAAGCGTCATCCCAACAAGGCTTCGATCCTGCGTGGCTGCGAAACGCGGTGGAAGAGCCGCTCGACGAGGCGGACATCGAACGGCGGAAAGACTGACCCTTGGTAGAACAGGTCTGGTAGAACAGATCTGGCAGAACAGGCTTCCGACCTGTTACAAAGCCCAGGCAAGATGCCTGGGCTACCAAAGGAGCAACGCTATGGATTTTCGTATTTCACAAGAAGATCACCTGTTGCGTGATTCAGTCCGTTCTTTTGTTGAAGAGAAAGCCAATGCAGTCTGGCAACAGATCGAACGCATGGGGGAAATCCCTCGGCATCTCATTGATGGCATGAAGGAGCTGGGATTGTTCGGCTTGAGCATCCCGCCCGAATATGGAGGTCTGGGCTTTTCCGTCGTACAAAAGGCGCTGGTGCACGAAATGATGGGACGAGGGCCATGGGGCCTGGCCAGCTTCCTCAGCGTCCATACCGGCATTGGCTGCGTCGGCATCGTCCGCTTCGCCAGCGCGGCGCAAAAGCAGCGCTACCTGCCCAAAATGGCGACCGGGGAATGGATTGGCTCGTTCGCCTTGACCGAACCAGGGGCAGGATCGGATGCCGGCGCGCTGACGACGAAAGCCGAAAAGAAAGGCGATCAGTACGTCATCAACGGTCGTAAAATCTTCATCACTAATGCACCTAAAGCGCATCATTTCTTTCTCTTTGCTCGGACAGAGAAGGGCATCTCCGCATTTATCGTGGATGCTGATTCGCCAGGCTTAGCGATTGGTCAGGTGTTCGATACGCTCGGTCACATCGGCGGCGCCATTTCTGAAGTCATTCTGGAAGACTGCCGCGTGCCAACAGAAGCGCTGGTCGGCCAGGAGGGGCAAGGCTTCGAGTACGCCAAGCGCTGCCTGGCGGAGGGACGCACGACTTTAGCAGCGCGTTGTGTAGGCGCAGCGCAGAAGGCGCTGGAACTGGCGCTCGAATATGGCGCGCAGCGGCAGACCTTCGGCAAGCCGCTGGCCGATCATCAGGCTATCTCATTTCGGCTCGCGCAGATGAGCGCGCGTACAGAAGCCTCACGGCTTGTTGTCTATCGCTCCGCCTGGATGCTGGACCAAGGCATGCAGGCAATTCGTGAGTCTTCAACCGCCAAGCTCATGGCGGCGGAAAGCGCCTGGCAGACGGTCGATGATGCGTTGCAGATCTTCGGCGGCAACGGCTACATCCGCGCCGAATATATGATTGAGCGCATCTGGCGTGATCTACGCGTTGCCCGTGTCTACGACGGCTCCAGTGAAGTCCAACAAATTGTGATTGCCCATCAGTTGCGCAAAGGCGATGTGGAGACGTCGTGGGCGTAGCCAGCTCCGCCGTTCATGGTCTCTCGCTTGTGAGACCAATAACGTTATACGTGGCGACCGGTCTGGAAAAACCCTTCAGGGTCAATTGACCAATGGCCTCAGTCTCAACGATCCCGTCGACCTCGCCATAGACGCGTTGTGAGATCAAGATGTGGCCTCCCTGAGCCTCGTCGCAGAGACGGGAGGCAAGGTTGGTAACCGTGCCGATCGCCGCGTAGTCGAAGCGTCCCTCAAAGCCGATTTTGCCCAGCGTCGCGTAGCCCATTGCGATCCCAACGCCAAAGCCGAGTTGGTGGCTACGCTTGAGCCATTGCACCTGTAGCGCACCAACTCGGGCGCGCATCTCAACCGCCATGCGCACTGCACGCCCAGCCGGGTTGGGAGAGGGAAGCGGGTCGTTGAAGAAGATCATCATTCCGTCCCCGGCGAAGTGTTCGATCGTGCCCTCGTAGCGAAAGATTAACTCACCCATGGCGGTATGGAACTCCCGCAGGACCATCATGACTTCTTCCGGCTCGGCCGTCTCAGTAAACGTTGTAAAGCCACGGAGATCGCAGAAAACCACAGTAATCTCCCGCCGGTGGCTCTCTAACAGATGTTCCTGCTGGCCCGATACGATCACCTCTGCAAGCTGTGGGGCAAGGAAACGGCGCAGGCGGCCCATCCGTTCAAGCTCCTCTACCTGGCGCTGCACCCGCTCCTCAAGGGTATTGTTCCACTCGGCAAGCTGCGCCGCTTGTGACTGGATCGTATCGTGATACGCCTTAATCCGGAGCAGAGATTTGACCCGGGCCAGCAGCTCAAGTTGGTTGATCGGCTTAGTTAGAAAGTCATCAGCCCCTGCTTCGATCGCTTTGACCTTTTCCTCTTGGGCCCCAAGGGCGGTGACCATAACGATAGGGAGGAAGCGAGTCACCGGGTCAGCGCGCAAACGCTGCGCAACCTCGTACCCGGACATCTTCGGCATGACAATGTCGAGCAGGATTAAGTCTGGAGATTCCGTCTGCACTTTCTCTAAGGCCTCGGCTCCCGAACTCGCGGTGATCACCGTGTAACCGCGAGGACTCAGGACGGCGTCCAGCACCTTAATGTTCTGCGGCGTATCGTCCACCACCAGGATCTTCCCGATCTGCTCCATCATGGCTCTTGCTTTTCTTCCGCAGGCGGTCCCGGGTTGGGGCCGTATCTATCACAGACCTCGCGCACCACTCTCAGCAACTCGCGGATATCGATCGGCTTTACCAGGTAGCCGTCAAAACCAGCCGAGAGAAAGCGCTGCTGGTCGTCCTTCATGGCGAAGGCGGTGAGCGCGATCACTGGAATCTGCATCGTGATAGGCTCGGCCTTGAGCTGAGCGCGGGCCGCCACGCCGTCCATTCCGGGAAGTTGGATATCCATCAGGATTAAATGTGGCGTGTGGCGGCGAGCCAGTTCGATCCCCAGCTCCGCCGTCTCGGCCTCAAGGGTCTTGTAGCCCTTGACCTGGAGAAGGTCACGGACCAGTTTCAGATTCTTTTCGTTGTCTTCAATGATCAGGATGAGTTCACCCGCCATAGCACGCTTCCTCACCGGTTGTGTGCCGCCCGCTTCTGGCTGACCGGCTCTGAGATCGCTTCCGGCAAGAGCCCACGCACCATCTCGACGAACGTGGCCCGTGAGAACTCGCCTTTGCGCGCGAGGTAGGCAGCTTCGCCGTTCAGACGTTCCTTTTCGTGCGGAGTCAGGCTCTTGCTCGTGAGGATGACAATTGGGATAGCCGCAGTGGCAGGGTCAGCGCGGAGCTGCTCGATCACCGCGAAGCCGTCCACGTCCGGCATCACGAGGTCCAGAATGATCAAGGCGGGCGACTCTCGCCGCGCCACGGCAATTCCCTCCTCACCGCCGTACGCTTTGAGCACCCGGAATCCCTCTCCGGCCAGAATCGCCTCAACCAGCTCCACCGCCATCGGGTCGTCATCAATAGTGAGGACGCTGGCCGCCTCGCGCTGCTGTCCGGTCAGGCCAATGCGCCGGAGCGTGTTCCTCAGCTCCTCCCGGCTCACAGGCTTGACCAGGTAATCGGCCGCTCCTAGGGCAAAACCCTTTCCCCGTTGGTTAACTATAGAGACAATGACAACCGGAATCTCATGGGTTGCCGGCTCCTCCTTGAGGCGGACGAGAAGGTCCCAGCCATCCACTTTAGGAAGGAGCAGGTCGAGGGTGAGGAGAGCGGGATGGAGCTGTCGGGCTTTGTCGAACCCTTCCTCGCCGTCCCGAGCCATCTCAACACGGCACCCAGCCCCTTCCAGATACAGTCGCAGAAGTTCGGCTGACTGCGCATCATCCTCCACCACCAGAGCAACCGGCCCATCGCGCTCCGGCCCGGCTGTAGCGGGTTCTGCCAACGCTGGGGTCAGGTGCGGTTGGGGCGCGAGGCGAATTGGCAGGGTGAAAGTGAAGCGGCTGCCGTGGCCGACCTCGCTCTCTACCAAAATTCGCCCGCCGTGCAACTCCACGAACTTCTTGGCCAGCGCCAGGCCCAAGCCCGTCCCTTCCCGTTTTTCCCCGGACATTCCGCCCACCTGTTGGAATTCCTGAAAGAGTTGTTCCTGGTCCTCCGGGGCGATGCCGATTCCTGTGTCCCACACCGTGATCCGCCCTTCTCCATCGCTCAGCGCCGCCCTGATCCCGACCTGACCGCCGTCCGGTGTAAACTTGACGGCGTTAGAGAGGAGATTAAAGACCACCTGCTTAACCTTCCGTTCATCGGCTTCGATAACATCGATAGCTGGATCCACATCAAGGCTGAGAGCAATGCCATGACGGTTCGCCCGCTCCCGCACCATAGTGAGGCCGTTTTCCAGCGCCTCGCGGAGCGAGAAACTCCCGAGTTCTAGCTCCATCTTTCCAGCTTCCACTTTTGACAGGTCCAGGATGTCGTTGATGAGCGAGAGCAGGTGCCGACCGCTGTCGAGAATATCCCGGAGATACTCCTCTTGTTTCGCAGTCAGATCGCCGAAGAGACGCTCCAGCAGGACCTCAGAGAAGCCGATGACGGCGTTCAGCGGTGTCCTGAGTTCGTGCGACATACTGGCAAGAAATTCGGACTTGTGCCGATTCGCGGCCTCGAGCTGATGGTAAAGACGCCCGAGCTCCTCGTTCATACGGTTCAGGTTAGCTGCGAGGGTCCCGAGTTCATCTTGATTGGGGACCTCAACTCGAAAGGAGAAGTCGCCCGTGGCGATCTGGCGGAGTTGCACGTCCATTTGCTTGACTGGTCCAATCAACGACCATGAGATCGCGTAACCGAGGATGAGAGCCAGGCCGATGCTCCCGACTGCAAAGCCGATGATTACCCAACGAGCAGCGAGAGACGCAGCATGGTTCACTTCGACACGCGCCACCATAGCGGCTTCAGCCTTGTTCACCAACTCATTGGTGAGGCGCTCAAGTCGATCCGCCAGGGGGCCGGCCTGGGTGAGGTGCAACTCCCGGCCTTCAGCGGCCTTCCCATCGCGAATGAGCTCAACGACGCGAGTCACTACCTGAATAAACTGATCATATTCTTTTCGCACCCGGTCAAATAATTCGACCTCATCCTGCGCCACAAACTGGAGCCGGTCGAGGTCATAGCCAAATTGGTTGAGTTGGCGAAGTGTTGCTTCGAGCGTGCGCTCATCCGGCACAAGGAGAGCCGAGGCGACATTGGAGAGCTGGCCGGTGGTGTCGTGTTGGATCTGGCGGTACGCGGCAATCTTGCGGTGGAGCATCACCAGATCCTCGGCGCGGCGGTTCGCTTCGCCCAATACGTGAAGGCCGACGACGCCAACCATGATGAGCAGCGCCACCATAGCCAGGAAAGCCGTTAGAAGCTTGGCGTGAACAGTGGCTGGAATGTGTGCGACCAGTCGAGGCAACCAGTCTGTCACAGTAGTCTCACTTTACGTTTTGTAGAGGTAGGGTGCGCTTCGCGCACCAACAAATCCGGTGCACAAGCGCACCCTACGACTCTATTTCACATCCCTGTCTGTTATGGCCTATCCCTGCAACTCCTGCTTCAGCTCATTCCAAAATCGCCAGTCAGTGCCCTCAGCAATAATCTTCTGCGGCGTGCTCTTGATCATGCCGCTCTCATGCAGACGCAGGGCGTAGAAGCGCACCGTGTCCTCGGGATTGTATTCCCGCCACTTGTCGTACGGGATCTCTTTCAGCGCCTGGAGAAGGATCTCGTAGCTGTTTGTGTAGCCCTTGCTCATGAGAAGCTGAGCCGCCCGCTCCGGCTCGCGGCCACAGAGATCCGCCCCCTTCAGAATCGCCCGTACTGCCCGCTTTGTGGCCACTGGATGCTTCCGCACGAACTCCCGGTTTCCAGCTATTATGCAACAGAAATATTGCGACCAGGGTTTGTCTAACGTGCCGTCGACTACCGTGTGTACGTGCCCGACCCGCTTCGCCCGCAGTTCCTGCTGCGCTGGCGGAAAAACCAGGAAAGCATCGATTTTTCCCGCGGCGAGGAGTTGCAGCGACTCAGCCGGAGAATACATCACCCAGTTGATATCCTCGTAAGAGAGGCCCACGTATGCCGCCATGCTGTAGATGAAACTACCAGGGCCAAGTTGTAGGTCGAATACAGCGACGGTTTTTCCCTTCAGGTCACGGAGCGAACGGACCCGCTCACTCCCGAGCAACTCGAAGCAGCCGATGTGGCCTCCCCCTAAGAAAACGATCGGGTCCCCTGCGTCTAGTCGGATAATGGCAGTCGGAGCAAGAGCCATGCTGATGTCCGCCTCGCCAGATCCCAGAATTAGCTCATGCCAGACGACCCCATCTTTCTTGATATATCGCACATCAGTGAAACCCTCGTCGCGCAGGAGTTGTTCGGCCACATATTGAGGGGCCAGACAAAGATCGAAGTCGTTCCGGGCTAACCTGAGTGTTGTTGTCTCCGGCAGCGGCAGCTCAGCAGCGAGCAGCGCAGGTTTCAGGCCCAGGAGTCCTGCAGTTCCCGCCAGGGTGAGTCCTAGAAACTCTCGTCGGCTCCAACCTTCAAGGTGTCGCCTATGCATGAGACCTCCTGTTCCTCGGGAGTCATTTGCTGCTTGACCCTCATAACAGGTCAGTCGTTCTGCCGTCAACGTTGAACGACTGATTTGAATTAGTCGAGATAATCTTCTCGACGTACCTCGCGCACACGTACGGGAACCCCCATGCGCCGCAACAGCGCGGCCCAGCGGAGGAAAGGCTTGGCATTTTCTGTGACCACTTCTGCCCTCGCCCTAGCGCCGGAGAGGAGGATCAAGATGTCGTTCAGATGTTCACGGGGTTCTATATCTCCATAGAGACTCCGATACCGGCGGATTCCTTGTCCGGCGCGCGCCCAATCCTCTGCCGTGGGTACAGCAAGGAAGCCTAGAGACTGATACGCTCGTAAGGCTACATCCAGATCCCTCTTATCCTGCGCAGAACGGGTTCCCGCGTAGAGTTCAGCGAGAACGACAGAGCTGAGGCGTATCTGGCCGGTGCGCAGTGCCCCTTCTATCAGAGCCGTGCACGCTTCTCCCCGCAAATAAGGAATATAGATCGAGGTGTCGAAGAGGATAAGGTGTCGGGTCATCCCGCGTGTTGTCGGAGGTCTGGGGCGCTACGTTGAAAAACGTCCTCTATTCCTCCTCGCTTTCGGATGCGACGGAAAGCCACCTGCGCCTCCTCCAATACTAAACGGTCTCGCACAGCGATGCGGACTGCCTCTGATTCGCTTGACACTTTTAGGACTCGTTTCAGGGCGCGAACATCTTCCTCATCAACCATCAAATTTTTCCTGGCCAGGGCTCTCGCAGATCGCACAGGCGCTCCTCTGTTCCGGTGTGGAGATTTCCCCACCACTATACACACCGGGCCTCGCTCGTCAACTCAAAGACGCTCGGTTTCGTAGCCCGGAGGCAGGCTAGAGAATATCCAGCATATGGCTTATGGTCCGCTCACTCTGTTCGTCTTATCGACCGCCCGGTTCTCTCGCTTAATGGCTGACGGTTCTACCGTCGGTTAGAAAGTGAGCGTCGCGAACGGGCCATCCGCTATACGCTCTTCAGCTCCTGCTTCAGCTCATTATAAAAACGCCAGTCTGTCCCTTCCGCGATAATCTTCTGTGGCGCGCTCTTGATCATCCCCACCTCATGCAGGCGTAGGGCATAGAACCGCAGTGTATCCTCGGGTTCGTACTCCCGCCAGTTGCCGTACGGGATCTCCCTCAGTGCTTGGAGGGTGTAGTCGTAGTTCTTCGCATAGCCTTTGTCCACGAGAAGCCGGGCGGCCCGTTCCGGCTCACGGCCGCAGAGATCCGCCGCCTTCAGGATTGCTCGCATTGCCCGCTTCGTGGCCACCGGGTACTTTTGCACGAACTCCCGGTTCCCGACCACCATGCAGCAGAAGTACTGCGACCAGGGCCGGTCCAGCGTGCCGTTGACGATCACGTGCCCGATATGCTTCGCCCGAAATTCCTGTAGTTCTGGCGGAACGCCCAGGAAAGCATCGATCTTTCCTTCGGCGAGGAGCTGCAGCGACTCAGCCGGGGGATGCGTCACCCAGTTGATATCCTTGTGTGCCAGACCCACGTAAGCCGCCATGCTGGCGATGAAGGTGATAGGACCAAGTTGCAGTTCGGGTACGGCGACGGTCTTCCCCTTCAGATCACGGACCGCGCGGATCCGATCGATTCCGAACAGTTCAAAGCAGCCGATGTGGCCCCCTCCTAAAATGACGATCGGGTCCTCTTTACCCAATCGGATGACGGCATCCGGAATGAAGTACATGCTGAGGTTAGTCTCGCCAGAGGCCAACGCTATCTTAGACTCACGGTCCCCGTCTTTTTTGACGTACTGCGCCTCGGTGAAACCCTCGTCCCGCAGGAGTGGTTCGGCCACGTACTGAGGGGCCGTACAAAGGTCGCCGGGGGTCTGAACCAATTTCAGTGTTGTCGTCTCGGGCGGCGGCTCTGCAGCGAGCAGCGCAGGTTTCAGGCCCAGGAGCCCTGCCGTCCCCACTAGAGTCAGGCCTAGGAATTCCCGCCGGCTCCAGCCGTCAATATGTCGCCTATGCATGGGACTCCTCTACTCGGAGGTTAGGATTGCGACGGATGATCGACCCGCTAAGGCAGCGCTGTCAACATTTTTCTCTTTGACTCAGGCGACCAAGCATCGCTTTATGAGGCAGAAACCACCGATGCTCGCTGCGCATATTTTTCCAGGAACGACCTCAGCGCCGCGTTAAATTCTTGCGGTTTTTCGATGTTTGTCAGGTGCCCAGCCTGGGGGATCCTCACCAGCGATGCTCCTGTAATGCTTTTTGCAAGGAACTCAGATGCGGCTGGCGGCGTAACTACATCTTCGTCACCCACAATCACGAGTGTCGGAACTGCAATGGTGGACAGCATTGCGCGAAAATCCGTGGCCACGATCGCATGCAGCGCCTGCTTATACGGCCCAACGCGCAGGGCAGAGAGCGAGGCCATCAATTGCTCACGCACTGCCGGAGACGCGTGCTTCGACGCCAAGACTTGTACGACGCCTGGGGCGATATCTTTTGGCGTTTGTCCTCTCTCTAACGGCTCAAGTCGCCGGGCAAGAAAGTCGCGCTTGGCCTCTTCTGACGCTGCGCCGAATCCCGCCGAGGTATCAATGAGTGACAACGTCGCGACCCGCTTCACGTAGCGGTTGTAAAAATCCTGTAGGATCATCCCGCCCATGGAAAGACCAACCAGATGCGCGCGTTCGGCTTTCAAGTGATCAAGTAAATGAGCTAAGTCGTCCGCATAATCACTGAATTTCAGGGCGTGCGGTGGATCATCGCTCGCGCCATACCCGCGCGCGTCCCACGTCACCGCACAAAACTTGTCACTAAAATGATCCAACTGCCCATACCAGTTTGTCCGGTTGCCGCCAATGCCGTGCAGGAAGACTACCAGCGGGCCGCTGCCTTGACTCTCATATGCAAGCGATACAGGACCGGGCGTCTTGTGTAGGGTATGCATGTATCCTCCTTTGGTTCTTAGTGTTTAGTAAGTAGTTTTTTGTAGCCCCTCTCCTCCACCAACAAGGCCCGCCCCATTGACGATTCCTCATGCAGGGCCGAGAATCAAAACTAACAACTAATCACTAACAACTAATAACTCTTTCATCTACATCGCCTCCACCGTCTCAATGCCCAACAGCTCCAACCCCTTCTGAATGTAACGAGCGGTGAGATAGCAGAGCAATAAACGAGTGGGCCGGACGTCTGCGGGCGCTTTGAGCACGGCGTGCGCCTGGTAGAAGAGGTTGAACTTGGTCGCCAGATCGTACAAGAAGCCGGCCAGGACATTGGGCCTGTAGGTGCGTTCGACTTCCAGCAGGACGTCGCCGAAGCGGATCATTTGTTTCGCCAGGTCCAATTCCTCTGGTTCCCGCAGATGCACTTCTATATCCGGCGCCGGCCGC
>DATLYA010000036.1:0-9198 GCA_035575235.1 Candidatus Methylomirabilota bacterium | reverse complement strand
TCACGAGCGCGCCGTAGTCCCCTTCCAGGGCGCCGGTTTCAAAGACATTGATCACCTGCTCGCAGATCCGTTTTTGCAGCGCCGTCAATTGCATAGTGAGCGCCCCCCCTTCCCGGGCGTCCTCCCGGGTTGTGTAGAATGCGGTCACCCGCTCGGACGGATACCGTGGGCCTGATCTCAGACCGATCCTGAAGAAACAACGCGACCGCCGGGCGATGCAGCAACAGCATGGCCTGGAGCGGTCGTATACACTGAGTCCATCGAGACACATCATTGCCCGTGAGGCCAGGAAGGCAGTCACCATGTGTTTGCGTTCTGGCCGAGGCATTGCTTTGGAAGACCCGGACAGGTTGATTCGTTGGCGGCAACATGCCTCGCGCTTCTTTGGTAAGAGAGTCTTGTTGCTGGCAGCGATTCATGGCCTGTGTGTGCAGGTGATCAATCCCGCCTACACGTCGCAAACGTGTCCCCGGTGTGGAAAGGTCGAACGGCACATGCGGCATAAAAGTACATTCCGTTGCTGGGACTGCGGCTATACGCAGAACGCGGATTTCGTCGCGGCCAGGAACGTTGCTGCTCGGGCTTACCGTGTTACTGCGGTCTCTCATGGCTTGCTTCGTCTCTCTCCTTCCCCTCCTCGGGGCGGGGGCGCAGACGAGTGAGCTTCAGTCAGTCAGTACGGTACTGGATTTCTTTTGACCTGAATACTATAGATGCTCCATGGGCGCGTCAGACGGCCATCATACACCAGCCTCTCCTCTCTCTCCTGTTCAACGTGCCCGACTGACCACCGGCAGATCCCCAAACCAACCACAACCTCTGCTGAATGTCCAGGTCTCCCTCCCAATCAAAAAATTTATCATCACACAGGCTAAACGGTTTGGAATCTCGCAGGGGGAGTTCACCCGCCGCGTCTTCATTTCTGCAATCGAAGAATATGTAGAAAGGGGCCTCTACGACCCCTCATCGGAGAAATAGTACTAGGGAGAAATAGTACTAGAGTCTACGGCTGGGTGTTTGCGCAAATGCCAGTTTTTAGCACACGGCCCTTTCCAGCCACGATCGCTCCTCGATACCTCCCCTCCCCCCCTCCACGAAGATGCCCCCGCATTTGGGCGAATTTGGCGGTTTCGTGCTAGCTCAACCATGATAATTACCGCCGCCAGCAAGCACTTTCTGCTAAGTATATGATATTGCTCACTTTTCGAATTAACATAATGGAAAATTATCAGACATAGTGCATCTGGCAGTGTACTCGCGACAGTGTTTGTCTGGATTGTAGGTTGGTAGGGACGACAACTCAGTCCAAGGACTATAACCTGACCCAAGGACGACAACCCAATCCAAGTCTGGGAGTCCCGTTCCTCCTATCCCACGGCGGCTACGTGCTCCTACCCACATACACCATCGCTTCCTCTTCACGTGAACCTGCTCACAGCCCTGTGGGCACGTTTAATAAAACAAAGTATTGCTCAAATCTATTCACGAAAACCTATTCGCAAACATATTCACGTGAGTGTTTCCGTGTCTGCCCGAAGGGGGGGGTCTATATATCTGGATTTTTAAAATAAAATATATATATAATACAGGTACTTACATTTTCTCATTTTTAGGAAGAGGGAGGGAGAGAGAGAGAGAGCAGTGTGAATAGGTTTGTGCGAAGGGGTTTGTGCGAAGGGGTTTAATTAAAACGATGAGACAGAAACAGGCATTTAGATTTGTTACGTAGTCCTTCCAATTTGATTTGTAAGGCACCGGCTTGGATGAGATTTTCGATCGCCCTGGAGACAGCAGAGAAGCCTCCGTGACGCTTAAGCTGTTGGCAGATGGTTTGTTTGCTTGTGCCGGGATTGTCGTGGACCTTCTTCAGGATCAAGTTTTCCAGGGTGGCGGCGGCGCGCTGGACAATGGGGAGATCGGAGGTGAGAGATTCATGCAGTTCCTGGAGGAAGCGGTATGAGGTGCGGATGACGGCGTGGGCGGCCTGGACGTGGGGGATGCGAATGTAGTTCGAGCCGGTAGCCCAGGCGTAGAGCGCAGCGATGCGGCGGTTATAGACGTGCAGCCGTTTATAGACGTCCTCTGTGTCGGTGGGGGAGTCTGCATTATGCAAGGGTTCGAGGGAGGCGCGGCCAAAGGCGTCATCGAGTTCCCAGGCTTCCCTGGTATAGAGCTCACTCAAGGGTTGGCCGAGGCCAAAGGTGTGGGCGAGTGGAAGGCTATGGGCGTAGAGGCGCAGGGCGTCCAGATCGAAGCGTTCGGTGGGGCTGTTGTAGCGCCACGGTGTCCGTGCGCCGGGAAGAATGAGATGGCGATTGATAAACCCGGAGGTGATGTGGCGGTCTTTGACGGCGGCCTGGTAGAGGCGTTGCGTGGTGGTGGCGCAAATCGTGAGCGTGGGGGTGAAGATGCGGATTTTGCCCTGGCCCTTCTTGTCTGCGCGGTTGAGATCGATATGCGGCTCGGCGTCGGCGATCTCGTTGAAGCGCTCCATCAGCGAGGAGCCGTGGAAATCCATCCCTTGCAGCAGCAGTGACCATTCGTTGACGACGAGGCAGGTCGGGCGGCCGTTGATGGGGTGGAGGATTTTGCCGTGTTCATCGCGCCGAATATCGGCAAGGGATTCTGCCAGCGCCTGGCCGGATTCGACGCTGGTGAAGACTTCGTAGTCGTTCGGGAGCAGCGCCTTGCAGAGGCGTGTGCAGAGGCTTTTGCCGTGGGAGCTGGCGGCAACGAGGAGATAGTAGCCCTGGCCGAAGAGCGGTCCATAGTAATCGACGTGCACATTGCGGTGCGCGCGGGCGGAGAGCGCCGCGGTGACGCCCACCCACACACGCCAGTCGCGGATACCAAGGAGAGCGGAGACATCGGCCCAGGGGCCAATCCAGAGCTCTGCCGGGCAGTGGTATGCCGGCGGCGCGTCCTCCCGCTCTTGGGCCCACGCTTCCGCCTCCATCGCTACCGAGATCTCCCGGTGCGCGGCGGCTGGTGCGGCGGGGTGCTGAGGTGTACCCTGACCCATTTGCGGCACTGCGGATGCGCGCCGCAGTGTTGCCCGAGGCGATCGAGCGCGGCGAGCATCGCGGGCATGGGCGGCTGGTGCGGCGGTCGTTGTTCGCGATGATAGATCCAGCCAAGCGGATGGCCAGGAAGCGGGGTGCTCATTGACGTTCCTCTTCGAGTTCGAGGGTGCGAAGCCTGGGTTCCCGTTCCCGGTCGTCCCAGCGCACCATGAGTTTTTTGCAGTACGAAAAGTTGAGACAGGCGCGCATGGCGGCGCGCGCCGCTGGGCCGGGCCAGGCATTCGACTTGACCTGTGCCAGGACAACTTCTCCGGGGAAAAATGCGATGAGGTCAAATGCTCCGAGACTGCCGCCGGCCTTGATCACTGTCTGCGCGCCGAGTTGGTAAAAGTAGTCGCGCGTGCGCCGCTCAGTGCGCGCGCCTTTGCGTTTATTGCGCCGCCCTGCTGCGCGGCGTTCCTCTGTCGTCATCACGCGTCCTCCCGGAACTGAACGAGCCGCGAACTGCCGCAATGCTGCCAGCACCCGAAACACTGAAAGAGAGAGCGATCGGACGTGGCGCGCCAGTCGGCGCGCTCTGGCGTGTCGCAATGAAAATGGAACCGGAGAAATTCAGCGTCCACGGTCAGCTTCCTGATGAAGACAACTCGCGTCAGCTTCTTCCACGTCTGCACACCATCTTTCATACTGCCTTCGTTCCTCCTGCTCTCTCCAGGAGTCGTCGCTTCCCGTCCTCAAGGCGCAGACAAAACTCGGCCAGGGCGGTCGCCAGCGCATTCTGGTAGACCGGTTCGGGCTCGATGCGCAGCAAGAGCGGCGGTAGTGAGGGGTAGTAGCTGAGAAACCATACGCACTGGCGCTGCGTGACATAGAGCTGCATTTGCGTTTGCAGCAGATACTCAATCGGCAGCTCATCGGCCAATAGGTAGCCCACGTGGGTGGGAGCCAGCGGGCACTTGATTTCCAGTAACGCCTCATCACCCACGAACCGATCGGGGGACGCGCCGACCGCGCCGTCGTCGGTCAGGCACAATCCACAGGTCTGCGTCGTTTGCCCTGTGGTCAGCTCAAAGTAGCTGATCGCCTCTTCTTCGAGTTCGAGGCCACGGTCCATTTGCCAGACCTTCGTTTCGATTTCGAAAGGCGTACCTAGCAGCCACTCGGCCAGGAGCTGATGCCGGTATTTGTCGGCTTGCGCTGAGGGTCGCAACGTCTTCGGCGTCACTATCCGGTCCGCGCAGGAGGCGGTGGGGATGCCGGCGCGCGCCTTGAACCACTCGGCAGAATGTTGGGGGAGGTCCAGATGTTTCATTATTTCCCTCCTTTCCGTTTATCCAGCAGTGCGCGATGCACCCGCGCGAAGTCGCGCGCGGGCAAGTCCTCGAGCTGCTGCACGCCGGCGTACTTCCAAAACTGCTCCATGTTCGGCTTGACCTCATCAATGAGCGATTGCAGCACGGCGCGTTGCTCCTCGGAGATCGCGCCCACGAAGCCACGCTTGCCGTCATCGTCCGCAAGGCCGGAGACAATACCCAACGCGAGTTGAAACGCGTAGCGCTGTGCAAACGTGACCGCACTCGCAGTTGCGTGCGCCTCGCTGATCTTGGGCGCGGGATCAACGGGTGCGCTGAACGTAGTCTCGGTTTTGTGGCCGCAGCGATGGGTGAGGATACACACTGATGTGACCTCTTTCCCCTTGATCTGCGTGTTGAATGCGAAAGCAAAGCCGTGCTTGAGCAGCAGTGGTTTCACCTCTGCCACGATCTGATCGAACCTGGCGTATTTGGCTTGAAATTGTCCCCCGTTCCTGGTGGGGAAGGAGACCTCGCTCCTTTTGATGATGATAGGGCATTCGGCTTGAAACGCGAGCAGCGCCTCTGCGAACTCGCTCTCAGCGCGCTTTTGTTCCATGCGCTCGTACACCTCCGCCAGCTTGACGATGCCCTCAGCGTCGAGGCCCTTCTCGATGGCCGATGCAATCATCAGCGCGGCATCGTCCGCCGCGGCGTGGCGCGGCGCAGTCTCATTGGTCATCGATCGCCTCCGTGCGCGGCGCGAGCTGGACATCGCTGCTATGCATTCCCCTCTCCTGCTCCATCAGCGCCTTGAGGAGAATCTGACCGAAATCGCGTGAAACGCGCTCTGCCTCTTGTTGCGAGAGAAAACCTCTTTGTGCGAGGAGCGCGGTATTCTCAATCACCTGCTGTGCGAGAAATGCCGCGCCAAGGATGGTATGCGCCATGATGTCTTGCCTTTCCACTAGGGGAGAATGGTGAGAGATGTTTGTTCTGCCTCCCTGCTCGGGCAAGGGAGACGGCTTTGCGGGGCGGCCTTCAGGAGACAGCGCAGACGCTGATTCTCCTGTGTCAGCCGCCTGTTGTCCTGCTGCAGCGCCAGACGCGCACGCAGCAATGCAAGCCGATTGTATCGGTACCAGATCAATACCCGTTCCTGTTCCGCCAGGCGCTGCTGGGCTAGACGTAACCGAAACGCGACTCCGTCAGCCGGCTCGCTTGTCCACCAGCGCGTCAGTCGTGTCCACCAGCGCGTCAGTCGTGTCCACATGCAAACCTCTTGTTGTGCTCAACCCAAGAAAAGAGCGCGAGCACTTGGGCCGGGCTGAGTTCGAGTTGTTGTCGTCGCACCGGAGTGCAGCGATCACAGAGCGTATCGCCTTCGACCCGCTCCCAGCCCTCCGGCAAGGCCCAGTCACGTCTAGTTCTGACGGCTTGTCCGCAGTCGATGCATGAAAAGATGCGCATGATTCCTCCTGTTATTTTTTTTCTTTTTTTCTTTTTTTCAGTTCCCTCTTCATCTTTCTTTCAGTTCCCTCTTCATCGGGATGGTGTGTTCAGCCCCTGGCGGGCGTGGCGCCCGCCAGGGGGCGCCACGCGGAGGAAAAGGAGGGGAACCCCCGCGTCGCGCCAGGTTCATGCAGCTCCTGCCCCTGCACCTCCTCCAGTGTGAGGGTCGGCTTGCGTGGCCGCCCAACCTTCCTTGCCTGAGATGGTTGCCATTCGCCGCGTAAGAGACGCTCGATCATCTCGGGATGCGCGCGGTAGGAGCCGCCGACTTTGACGACGGGCAAGCGTCCTGCTTTCGCCAAGCGGTAGACGGTGTCTACATGCAATTGCAGCCGCTCGGCGATCTGGGGGATCGTCAGTGCGGTCATACGGACCTCTTTGTAGGGGATTCCACCGCATGCATGTCAGATTCCAGCGACAGTTGCGGTGTTAAGAGCGTCTCGAAATCCGCACGTGTCATGAACCACCGTCCGCTAATCTTGCGACCAGGAATTCGCTTGGATTTCATGGCGCGACGCACACTTCGAGGATGAAATCCCAGCGCTACAGCGACCTCTTCTAGCGTGACAAAGCGCACCGCCCGTGCTAGCGTATTCTCTTGGCCTGTTTTGTGCTGTTTGGTAGCTTTTTGCTCCATTGCGTTTATATTATTGTCACTTTGGAGCAAAAAAGTCAAATAGGAAAATGCCAATGGGACAAAAATACCCGGCTCTCTCTAAAAACCTAAAAAAAATCCGCTACTTGGCGGGAGAGCGGCTTGGTTTATATAAAAAAACAGGAGAGCGAAAAAGCCTCTCGGTAAA
The DNA here is from genome assembly GCA_035575235.1 of Candidatus Methylomirabilota bacterium. GTDB lineage: Bacteria > Desulfobacterota > Binatia > Bin18 > Bin18 > SYOC01. The sequence continues at coordinate 2,568 of DATLYA010000036.1, read as the reverse complement.
GGAGGTTGCGAGGCGTATTCAAAAAAGTCTTTCAGCGGTCGGCAGTTGGGAGCGGGGAGTAAAAGACAAACATCCAAACCCCAATGATATCCAAGCAATCTGTTGGGTTTTTGATGTGCAGCCAGAGGCATTGCTGTTTGGGAAAATAGAGAAGCTGGGACCTAACGCCTTGATTCGTGCGTGGCCTCCAGCACCAGTGCCTCTGCAGCAGACCGAGGAAAATACAACTTCAGAGGTTGAGAAAGAATACTTTCCCGTTCCGATCATCAGTGGTCGCATTTTTGGCGATAATGGGAAATACCTGTTTAGCGACTTGACGCCAGACAATCGTACTGCCCTGGTCCCTACTCCGCTGTTGCGCTCCCCACAACGGAATGCCTATGGCGTATTCACGGTGGCTTCAGACTCGATGTTGCCGCTCTTACCTCCTGGCACATCGTTATTAGTCAACACGTCACGACGCGATCCCGCACTGCTGGTGGGCCGCGTCGTCGTCATTCAGATCGATCAGGAAGCCGCGCTTGTGAAAGTGCTGAGCCGAGATGATCAGGGTCGCTACATTTTGCGTTCGCTGAATCAGGAGAAATATGCGGACAAGGTATTAGAACAGGAACCCATACAAATTGCCGCGGTCGAAGCCTTTGCGCGCGATGAGGGCTCAAACTGGCAGTCCTGTGATATGCCGATCTCGAAACTGCTGCGCGGTCCCGTGGACGGCATTACGGCGCACGAGGCGGAGGAGACCCTGCTGCGGCTTGACGTGATGTATGATCATCTTGAAAAGCTGCTGCGGTTAGTGAAGGAAGAGTCGCAAGATGTACACACGCTGTTTCGTCGATTGGGCCTTATTGACAAAGAAAAAAAAACGACCATGCATCAGGCGCATCAGGCCTACGAAAGACATAGCAAGATAAAGACCGCATGAGTTGCTGCTGCGGAGGGAGATATGCGATCGATATGGCTTGTGTCATTCCTTCTGCTCGCGGGATGTCCCTATCGTCCTTCCCCAACCCTGGTGGAGCGCAACTATCAATCTGGAGAGCGAATGAAGCAGGTCAGAGTGGGCGGCGATTATTACTGGATGTGGACGACGCCGGAGCCGGAAGCGCAGGCCAGAGAGCGCCTTCTGGCTGATGTGCGCGCGGAATGTCCCCAGCATGCTGTTCTTGCGGAAGGGAGAAGTCTACAGCCACGTCTCGTCTCCGAAGATCAACTGAACATTCATACGAACCAGTTTCAAAAAGTGACCGTGTCGGTCACTGATGTCTACCTCTGGATCCGCTATCGGTGCCAGTAACTATTGAACTAACGAGCCCAGCGACAAGACCATACTAACACCGTCTCCAAGGCGCACGCGCGTGGTGTGTTTGTCTATGTCATCTGGAAAGTGAGCCACTAACCTGACTATGCCGCACCCTTCCCTCCCCCATCACATCAGCGCGCGCACCGAGCGCGGCCGCACGCTCTATGTCGTGCGTTTTATGGACTGGCAAGGCGTGCGCCGCAAGTTCCCTGGCACGGATAACCTCAAAGAAGCGATCAAGATCCGCGATTTTCGCCTGGGCCAAAACGCCCTGCGCTATGACTTCGATGCGGAGCGCCAGGCGGTGCGGCGCCTCGTGCACGGTCGGTTCTTTGCCTGGGCGGATCGCTGGCTCCAGCTCCACCATCAGAAAAAGACGCACGCCAAGGATCAGGTGAGTATCCGGCGGCTCAAGGCCTATTTTGGCGATGTGTATCTCTCGACGTTTACGCCAGCCTCTGCCAGGGCGTACATCCAGTCGCGGCAGCAGGAACTGACCCGCTACGGCAGACCGCCGACCAATGCCAGCATCAACCGTGAACTCGCGTGCCTGCGTTCGCTGCTGATCGCCGCCTATCGTGAAGGACTGATTGAGAAATATCGCCCGATTCCGCTCCTGCCCGAAGACAATAAGCGCCAGCGCACGGCCTCAGAGGAGGAGTATCAGCGGCTGCTGGCTGTGCTCGATCCGGCCTGCATCGGTCCGGTTGTGCTCATGCGTGAATGCGGTCTGCGGCTGATGGAAGCGCTCAGCCTGCGGTGTGAGCAGGTCGATACAAAACGTAGCGTGCTGGATCTGGGAGAGACCAAGAATCGGGTGCGGCGCCTCGTGCCGATTCCGCCCGCGCTGCTCGAGCATATGACGGCGCTCATTGACACCTACCGCCGTGGCCCCCTGTGGCGCGACGGGGGCCAACCGCTCACCAAGAACGCGCTTATCTATCGCTTCAAAAAAGCCTGCAAACAGGCTGGCATCCAGGATCTGTGGCGGCACGACCTGCGCAGTACGTTTATCACGGCTAAGCTACGGGAAGGCTGGGATCGGGAATTTCTCAAGCCGATTACGGGACATAAGACAGATAGTGCCTTCAACCGCTATGGCCGCCCCACGGCAGATGATCTCCGCCAGGTGATTATTGGCCCCCCCATGGCCCCTAAATTCCCCTCGGCGCAACCGCGCCGTCAACCAGAAAGCGAAAAACCTGAATAAAATCGCTGCTTACCATAATGCTAAAGCGGCAGCGAGTCAAACCTGGATGAGAAGG
>DATLYA010000035.1:0-7682 GCA_035575235.1 Candidatus Methylomirabilota bacterium | reverse complement strand
CCGCCAAGACCGCAAGGTTGCCCCCCGTGTTCCAATCAGCGCCAAGTTGGTGGCGGATTTAGTCACTACTGCAGGCGCTTCGCGGGTGCTCACGGTGGAACTGCATGCAGGACAGATTCAGGGCTTCTTTAACATCCCTGTGGATAATCTTTTCTCCGCGCCAGTGTTGTTGCCTTACTTGCGCTCGCGCATTGGCCGGGAAGAGGTCACGATTGTGTCTCCTGATGCCGGCGGGGTGGAACGGGCGCGCGCTTTTGCGAAGCGTTTGGGCGCCTCCCTCGCCATTATCGATAAGCGCCGGGCGCGTGCTGAGGAAGAAAAGCATCTGGAAAAAGCCAACCTTGATGTCGCGGAAATGCGCATCATTGGCGAAGTCGAAGGGAAAATTGCTATCATCGTCGATGACATGGTGGATACGGCAGGTACGTTAACCACAGCGGCCGCTGCCATTCATGAAGCCGGGGCGCAGAGTGTCCTGGCCTGCTGCACACATCCCGTCCTCTCAGGTCCGGCCATTGAGCGCATCCGCGCTTCCGTATTGGAAGAATTGGTCGTCACAAATTCGATTCCCCTGAGACCAGAAGCGCAAGCGTTAGACAAGATTCAGGTCCTGTCATTAGCCTCTCTCATGGGAGAAGCGATTCGCCGCATCCACAACGAAGAGTCGATTAGCTCTCTATTTGTGTAAAATGAAGAAGAGGAATCTATGGAAACGATCACACTAGCAGTAGAACCACGGCAGAGGCAGGGCAAAGGCGCCGCAGGACGCCTGCGGCGGCAAGGCCGCGTGCCTGGCGTGTTTTATGGCCCAGGAAAACATGCATCGCCTTTCTCTATTGATGCGCGAGAATTCCATTTCAAGATTGCCGGCCTGGAGGGATCGCACTTAATTCAGCTGAGTTCGGCAGCGCCAGAGTTTCAAAGTAAAATTGCGATCTTAAAGGAGGTGCAACGGCATCCGCTCACCAGCGCACTGGTCCACATCGATCTGTATGAAGTTGACGTTGATAAACCGATCCAAGTAACTGTCCCCTTACATTTCGTAGGCAAAGCTGAAGGTGTTACGGCAGGCGGAGTCTTACAGCCACTGATGCGTGAAATCACCGTTGAGTGTCTGCCACGAGAGATCCCGGAATTTATAGAAGTTGATGTTTCTCATTTGAAGATTCATGATACGATCCGTATCTCGGGTATTGTTCTTCCCACAGGGGTAAAAGCAGTATTCGACGCAGATGAATCGATCGTCTCAATTGCGGCCCCAGTAGCGGCGGCCCCTGCAGCGCCGGCCGAAGGTGAACCAACTGCCGCCGTAGCGCCAGCCGCAGCCCCTGCGGAGGCGGAAAAGAAGTAACATTCTTCAACTCTTGGGAAATAGTTGTGCGCGTTATTGTTGGTCTAGGCAATCCTGGTCCGGAATATCAGAGAACGCGCCATAATGTTGGATTTCTCGTTGTGGATCTCCTGGCGCAGCGTTGGATGACGCGATTGTCGCGCCATGCGTTCTTCTCCCTTGTTGGAGACGCGCACTGGCGCGGCGAGAAGATTTTACTCGTAAAACCGCACACATATATGAACCGTAGCGGTGAAGCGGTCGCAAGAATTCTGGAGTATTATCAGCTTGACCTCGCTGAGTTGATAGTGATTCATGATGACCTGGACCTGCCGCTTGGCAGGCTGCGGATTAAACGAGGTGGAGGGGGATCGGGAGGGAATCGTGGCGTTGCTTCGATTATCGAGACGCTCGGCAGGAAAGAGTTCCTGCGTATAAAAATTGGCATTGGCCGGCCGCCGGGCCGCCAAGATCCCGCACATTTCTTGCTGCAGCCCTTTACTCCACAAGAAGAAGCGTTTATTCTCCCGGCGATAGACCGTGCAGCGCAAGCGGTTGAGGTCATACTTTCCGAAGGTGTAGAGAAAGCAATGGCTTTCTTTCACACCTCTGATCAATCGCTAACCCACGCAAGACAGTAAAGACAGAGAAGGGCATGTTGTGTATTGCCCTTCCAGGAATGCTAAGAATAAGAACGAGGAGAATCGCATGCCAAGTTATGAAACACTCTGCGTCTTCCACCCAGAGTTACCAGAATCCAGAGTCAAAGAACTGGCGGCCTGGATGCAGAAGCTGGTAGAGAATGGTCAAGGTAGCGTACTCAAAGTTGAAGAATGGGGCATGCGTGATCTCTCATACCGCATTAAGAAACAACGCCGTGGTTACTTCGTACGCTTAGAATATGACGCCGAGCCGGCGGCATTGAAAGAACTAGAGAGGAACCTTCGACTCAGTGAAGATGTGTTGCGGTTTATTTCGGTCGTTCGTGGAGCCCCGGCGCCAACGGCCCACTCAACAGCTCCTGCAGTTACTCCTGCCTCCACACCATCAACCCCGGCTCCCACTGAAGCGGCAACTGAGGCGCCATAAATCTCAGCGAAGAACATTCGATCAATCATAGGAAGCTTTTCAATAGGATCATTACTATGCCGAAACCTGACAAAGGGAAACAGAAAAGAGTAAACGTAGGTGACGACAAGTTCCCTGCCCGTCGCCGTATTCGCCGCAAAGTATGCCCATTTCGGGCGAATAAGGATCTCGTCATAGACTACAAGAATATCGACTTGCTCTCGAAATACGTCACAGAGCGTGGCAAGATCCTTCCGAGCCGTATCACCGGCGTCAGCGCGAAATATCAAAGGAAGCTGAAGAAAGCGATCAAAAGGGCAAGAGCAAGCGCCCTGTTGCCCTACACAGCACTTCGTGTCTGATCGTGCTTTCCTCTTCAGCGCTACGACACATAACACAGACGAAGGACCGCTATGGAAGTCATTTTGCAAGAAGACGTCCCCAATTTGGGCCGGATCGGTGATGTCGTCAAAGTCCGTGACGGATTTGGACGGAACTATCTGCTTCCGCGTAAGTTAGCGGTAGTAGCGGATAGCCGTAACCTGCGTATGTTAGAGCACCAGAAGCGGATGGCGGCGAGCAAAAAAGAGCGAGTGCATAAAGACGCCCAGTCTCTCGGCGAAAAAATTACTGCTCTTACTCTCGTGATCAAAGCTCGTGCGGGGGAAGAGGATCGCCTTTTTGGTTCAGTCACGAATCAGGATATCGAAAAGGCTCTACAGGATCACGGGATTACCGTTGATCGGCGAAAAATTATCCTGGCGGAACCTATTAAGCAGCTTGGATCGTATACCGTTCCGATTCATCTCAGTAGCGACGTGCGCACAAATGTGAACGTGCAGGTTGTACGGGAATCATAACGGAGGGTCATGTTTTTCTTGACACTCTAGCGGAAAGCTGGTAGGCAGCAGGAGATTGATCAGTTCTGACAGATAGGCACGTAGCTCAGAGGGAGAGCACTTCCTTGACGCGGAAGGGGTCGGCGGTTCAATTCCGCCCGTGCCTATACCTATTCGCCGTAACAGCGAACCCATGTGAATAAAGAAAGTTGCCACAAAGCCCTCTCTACTTAGAGGCAGCCAAGGCATCACAAGACAAAGGGATGCCTTTTTTGTTTTTCTATGAGTGTCAATGCTCCGCACATTAATGTCACTGTACCAGGGGGAAAAACTCTTTCAGTTCCCTTAGGCGCTCCAGCGCGCGATGTACTGCCAAATGCGAACAAGGCCATTGCTGCAAAAGTCAATGGCAAGGTCGTCGATCTTTCCCGCCCGCTGCTGTCAGATTGTGAGGTTGAACCTGTTCTCCCTGAGTCCCCTGAGGGGCTCGACGTCTTACGTCATTCGACCGCACACCTGATGGCGCAAGCGGTGAAACGTCTCTTCCCCGATGTGCAGATTACTATTGGTCCGGTTATTGAGAACGGCTTCTATTACGACTTCAAACACGACCGCGCCTTTACTCCGGAAGATCTCGAGCAGATTGAAGCGGAGATGAAACGAATCATCTCCGAAAATCTCACGGTCACTCGTGAAGAAGCGCCGCGAGACACCGCAGTCCAGATGTTCCGTGACATGGGCGAGATTTATAAGGCGGAAATCATTGCCAGCATCCCGGAGGACGAGAGCATTTCCCTGTACCGGCAAGGTGAATTCGTTGATCTTTGTCGCGGCCCGCATGTTCCCTCCACAGGAAAGATCACCGCCTTCAAACTGACAAGTGTGGCTGGAGCTTATTGGCGGGGCGATGCACGGAATGAACAACTTCAGCGAATCTATGGTACAGCCTGGGCCAGTCAAAAGGATTTAACCGCTTATCTCAAACGTATAGAAGAGGCAAAGCAGCGTGACCATCGGCGTCTCGGTCCAGCATTAGACTTATTTTCGCTGCACCCAATTGCGCCTGGCTCTCCGTTTTTCCATCCCAAAGGTACGATCGTCTATAATATCCTGATTCAATATATCCGAGACCTCTATGGTCGCTACGGTTACAGCGAGATCGTTACTCCGCTGATTTATAAAACCGATCTATGGAAAACTTCGGGACACTACGAAGCCTTCCGTGATGATATGTTCTTGATGGACGTAGAGGATGGCGAATACGGAGTGAAACCGATGAACTGCCCGGGGCATTGTTATCTTTTCGCCTCGCGTAAGCACTCTTACCGCGATCTGCCTATTCGTTTTGCTGACTTTAGTCGATTGCATCGTTTCGAGCAGTCTGGCGTCCTATCAGGTTTAACTCGGGTGCGTTCTTTTACCCAAGACGACGCGCATATTTACTGCACGCCCGAACAGCTTGATGACGAGCTCAAACATTTCGTCGCAATGACTAAGGAAGTGTATAACGCGTTTGGCTTTGACCGCATCGAGGTGACCCTTCAGACGCGACCAGAAAAATTTCTTGGGCGTATCGAACTATGGGACGCAGCCGAAGCCGCACTGCGCCGCGCTCTTGAACAATCGGGGTTTTCAGTGGAAGTCCTTCCAGGTGAAGGGGCATTTTATGGACCAAAGATCGGGTTTGACTTCCGCGATGTCCTCGAACGCTCGTGGACGCTTGCTACTGTGCAGATTGACTGTGCTATGCCTGAGCGATTTGGTCTCAAGTATGTGACTCCTGAGGGAAGCGAGGCGACTCCTGTCATGTTGCACAGAGCGGTCCTAGGCTCAATTGAACGTTTCATTGCCATTTTGCTTGAGCATTGTGGCGGCAACTTTCCCCTGTGGCTCGCTCCCGTGCAAGTGAAGATTCTTACGGTCACCGATGCACAGGATCAGTACGCACGGAAGGTGCACGAACAATTGCTACAGGCCGGGATTCGCAGCGAGCTTGATCTCCGCAATGAAAAGCTCGGCTATAAAATACGCGAGGCCGAGGTACAAAAAGTACCGTACATGGTCGTTATTGGAGACAAAGAAGTGAGCACGGCGACAGTTGCGCCACGCGGCCGCAAAGGGGAAAAGATGGCCCCACTGCCGGTTGAAGCGTTTATCGCTCGCTTGGACGCTGAGCGCGTGCCAGGAGGTGCGCCATAGCCAAAGAAGCAGGAGTACGGATCAATCAACAGATCCGCGCGCGTGAAGTTCGGGTCATTGATGCTGATGGGACACAGGTTGGCATCATGCCCTTGGGAGAAGCTTTGCGTCTGGCGGAGAGTAAGGAACTCGACCTGGTCGAGGTGTCGCCAACGGCAACGCCGCCAGTTTGCCGGATCATGGATTACGGCAAATTCCGCTACCTGCAAAAGAAGAAAGTCCAGGAATCGCGCAAACACCAGACTCAGGTGTTGGTGAAAGAAGTCAAGCTCGGTTCGCGAACCAGTGAACATGACATTGACTTCAAGGTCAATCATATTCGCCGGTTTTTGGAGAAAAAGCAACGCGTCAAGGTGTCTGTCCTCTTCAGGGGAAGAGAGATCACTCATCCCGAGATTGGGAAAGAAATGTTGGACAAGGTCGTCGAAAAAGTCCAGGATATTGGCTCTCCAGAAGGACAGGCGCGTCTTGAAGGGCGTAATATGTCAATTCTGATGGTCCCGAGGTAATCCACAGATGCCTAAATTAAAAACTCGCCGCGGAGCGGCGAAACGCTTTAAGGTGACCGGTTCAGGCAAGGTGCGGCGAAAGCGCGCCTACCTGCGTCACATTTTGTCAACCAAAACCCGCAAACAGAAGCGTCGCCTCCGTCAACCGGCCTTGGTCGCCGCCACGGATGTACGGGCGATCAAACGCTTGATTCCTTATCTGTAAGGCGGAAGGAGACGAAACGATGCCACGAGCAAAACGAGGCTTCAAAGCCCGGCGGCGTAGAAAAAAGATTCTCAAACTTGCTAAGGGTTTTACTGGAGGACGACGTCGGCAATACCGACAGGCGCGGGAAACCGTTGAGAAAGGGTTGGTCTACGCGTACAGAGATCGCCGTGTCAGAAAACGGATGTTTCGCCGACTCTGGAATGTTCGCATCAACGCCGCTGCGCGACAGAATGGCCTGAGTTATAGCCGGCTGATTCATGGGCTCAGCCAAGCAAATATCGCTATTGACCGGAAGATCCTCGCGGCGCTTGCCGTCCACGATCCACAAGCGTTTACCGCTGTTGTCGAGATCGCAAAGCAACATCTTGCGGCGGCAGCATAAGTCTCAGTCCTGAGTTCCGATGGCTGGGCTGAGAAAAGAACATTCTCCTAGCTTAGGACTCAGAACTCAGAACTTAGAACTCTATGGAAACCGATCTTCTCCGTATTCGCAACGAAACCCTGGCTGCTCTTGAAGCGTGTCACGACGAAGCAAGCCTCGAATCACTCCGGGTGCGCGTTCTCGGCAAGAAGGGCGAGCTCACGTCCGTATTACGGAGCCTTGGTGGACTTCCTCCTGAGCAACGCCGTGCGGTCGGTGAGCAGGCAAACCAACTCAAAGAACTACTCGACACACAAATCACCGCTCGCCGCGCACGCATTCAGGAAGAACAACGCACCCATAGCCTTGCCGCTGAACGTATTGATATTACTGAGCCTGGGGTAAGATGCCCGCGCGGTTCTTTGCATCCCTTGCTACAAACGCTTGACGAGGCCATTGCTATCTTTACTGCTATGGGGTTCGAAGTAGCCCGGGGTCCGGACATTGAGGATGACTACCATAACTTCGCTGCGCTCAATATTCCAGCCGATCATCCTGCCCGCGAAATGCAGGATACGTTCTTTGTTGGACCTGATATCGTCTTACGCACCCACACCTCTCCCGTGCAAATTCGCGTGATGGAAAGTCGGCAACCGCCGATTCAAATCATTGTCCCTGGTATGGTGTATCGTCATGATGCGTCGGATCAGACGCACTCTCCCGTGTTTTACCAGCTTGAGGGCTTAATGGTGGGAAAGGACATTTCCTTTGCCCACCTCAAAGGAGTGTTGACTGCTTTTATCCACAGCATGTTTGGTCCTGGTATACCAGTGCGCTTCCGCCCAAGTTATTTCCCATTCACTGAACCAAGTGCGGAAGTAGACATGGGCTGTCCAATTTGCGGGGGAAAAGGGACGGGATGTACAAGATGTAAGGGAACGGGTTGGGTAGAGATTTTAGGTTCCGGCATGGTCCACCCTAATGTATTTCGTGCAGTTGGTTATGATCCCGAGGTCTACTCAGGATTCGCCTTTGGCATGGGCATCGATCGCATTGCCTTGCGTCGCTATGGGGTGGACGATATTCGCCTCTTTTACGAAAACGACATGCGTTTTTTGCGGCAGTTCTAAATGAAAGTCACGCTCAACTGGCTCCGTGAGTTTGTTGC
>DATLYA010000034.1:0-19229 GCA_035575235.1 Candidatus Methylomirabilota bacterium | reverse complement strand
GTGTGGCCGGAGTTGTTTGATGCGCTGCATCGCGCGATGGACGTCGTGCGGCAGTTGAGCGTTGCGCCGGAGGGAGCCGTCGGCGGACAGGTGGCGGGGTTGGTGGAAGAACTCAGTCGCCTGGAAGCCCAAGGCCGCTCTCGCGCTGGTGAGTCGACGGGAAAATCTGTGGACCAGCCGCTTGTCGAAGCAAATAGCGTTCACGATCCTCAACCTCTCCAAGAAACACCGTCGGACGCTGCGCCAGTGCAAGCAGAGCAATCGCCCTCACAGGCGCCAGAAGAAGATGGCATACTCGCCGCGCCACAAGGAGGAAGCGTCGAAGAGGCTCTTGTCCCGGGCAAAGGAAAACGTCGCCGTACGACCACGACGACAAAAAAGACTGCGCCGCGGCGGCCTCGGTCAACGAAGAAGAAAGCCGTTGCCGAAGAGTCAACTCTTGCTCCTGCTCTTGATGAGCCTGTTAGAGCCGAGGCGGGGGCAAGTCCCAACGCTTGTCTGGCCTCCATACAACCTCAGGAAGCTGTCCCTACCCACAATATCGACGCCAGTGGCTTGAATCACTTCCAGCCTCCGGATGTTGGCGAAGAGCGGATTGTCCAAGAGGAAAGTGTCACCTCTAACGAGACGCCGCGGCGTGAAGATCATCCGCAGCAGGCCATGGTGGAGCGTTTACGCGGCCTGTTTATCATCGAGGCGGAAGAGCACCTCCAGGCCATCACCGGCGCGCTGCTGGCGCTGGAGCAACAAGCTCCAGGAGGGAATGAAACCGCTTTACTGGAAACACTCCTCCGCTGTACGCACTCGCTGAAAGGCGCCGCGCGAGCCGTGAATCTTCACGATGTGGAAACGGTGTGTCAGGCGGTGGAAAACGTGTGCGCTGCGTTGAAACGGAGAGAATTTGAGCTATGGCCGGAGTGCTTTGATGCGCTTCATCATGTCATAGATCTTGTGCAACAGCTCATTGCTGAGCCAGAGAGCGCCGCACGTGAGGGAGTCGCCGAGGCGCTTACCACCATTAAACAGCTCGAAACGAATGGCCGTGAACGCGCAGTACAGAAACGAACTGTCCAGCTTACGGCGTCTGTAGCGCCGGAGGTGCAAGAATTTCCTCTTGACGGCAGTCAAGCGCCTGATGAAGAGAGCGCTGCGCCTCGGTTCACAGTCACAACCGGGTGGAAAGCGGTCAGGACGGTCGCCCAGCCGCGTAAGAGCGGCGTCTCCCAGGAGACGAGTCAGGGAAAAAAGAAATCCGGCTCACCAGCAGAAACAGTGCGTATCGAAGCGGCAAAACTCGACGCCTTGTTTCTGCAGGCGGAAGAGATGTTGGCGGTCAAGTTGAAGACGACTGTGCACGCCGCCGAGTTGCGCGGTCTTGCGACCATGATCGAAACGTGGAAGCGCGAATGGGCCAAGGCGCACACTGACATCCGCAAGACGCAGCGGCTCTTGGAAAAAGAAGAGAATCGGACCTCGCAGGATCCCATTTACGTTCAGGTGGGAAAGCTCATTAGTTTTCTTGACTGGACGCATGATCATTTTAGGGCCCTGGATAAAACCTTACTGCAGGTGACGCGAGCGGTAGCGCAAGATCAGCAAACGCTCGGCGGCATGGTGGACCTCTTGTTAGAGGACGCCAAGAAGGTGTTAATGTTGCCGTTTGCCTCTGCGCTTGAGGTGCTCCCCAAGATGGTGCGTGATCTCTCGCGCGCGCAGGGAAAAGACGTAGAGTTCACGCTGCACGGCGGTGAGGTCGAAATCGACAAACGGATTCTGGAGGAAATGAAAGATCCGTTGATCCACATTCTGCGCAACTGTATTGATCATGGGATTGAAAGTCCGGCGGAACGGGAGCAGCAACAAAAGCCACCGCGCGGCGTGATCTCCATCGCCATCGCCCCCAGCGACGGCAATACTGTTGAAATAACGGTGACGGATGACGGCGCTGGTATCGACGCCGCCAAAGTGAAAGCGGCGGCGGTGCGGTGCGGCGTGCTCTCGCAAAAAGCGGTGGAACAACTCTCCGAGCAAGAAGCGATCGCGCTCATTTTTCAATCGGAGGTCTCAACCAGTGCAACCGTGAGCGACCTGTCTGGCCGTGGACTGGGGATGGCGATCGTTCGCGAAAAAGTTGAAAAGCTCGGCGGGCAAATCGCCGTGGAAACGCAGCGTCACCATGGTTCGACCTTCCGCATCCGTTTGCCGCTGACCTTAGCCACTTTCCGCGGCATTTTGGTGCAGGCGGCGGGGCAAGCCTTTGTGGTGCCGACCGCTCATGTGGAGCGGGTGGTGCGCATCAAACGCGACGATATTCATACGGTTGGCAATAAGGAGGCGATTTCGTTGGCGGGATATACGCTGCCCTTGGTGCGGCTTGATTGCGCTCTGGGTCTGGCGGAAAAAGCGCGCAACGAAGACCATGGACGATTTCAACTCGCACTGGTGATTGGCCAAGATGAACGGCAAATCGCGTTCGGCGTCGATAGTGTGGTGAATGAACAGGAGGTGCTGTTCAAGAGTCTCGGCAAGCAGCTTGTGCGCGTGCGGAATATTGCGGGCGCCACCGTGCTGGGTTCGGGGCAGGTTGTTCCCGTGCTTAACGTGAGCGATCTGCTCGCCTCTGCCGGCGGCGCATCACTGGCGGTAATGAAAACGGCGATCGAAGCCTCCGAGGAGGAACCGCAGAAAAAGTCCATCTTGGTGGCGGAGGATTCTATTACGTCGCGCATGTTGCTGAAAGAGATTCTTGAGTCTGCCGGGTACTGCGTCTCGACCGCCATTGATGGCGAAGACGCCTTCGCCTCGCTGCAAAAAGCAACTTTTGATCTGGTCGTATCTGATGTTGAGATGCCGCGCATGAACGGCTTCGACTTGACCAGTAAGATTCGTGGCGACGACCGCTACGCGCAATTGCCGGTCGTGCTCGTCACCGGCCTGGAGTCCCAAACGGATCGCGAGCGCGGCATCGATGCTGGAGCCAACGCGTATGTCGTGAAGGGAAGTTTTGATCAAAGCAACTTATTAGAGACGATTCGTCGCTTGATCTAAGCACACCGCAACGGACTCGGTATGCGTCGCATTCGCGTGCTCATTGTTGAAGACTCGCTCGTCGAGCGGGCGTTCCTGACAGACCTGTTCGCCACCGACCCCGAAATTGAGGTGGTGGGAGCAGTGAACGGCGGCGCTGCAGCCCTGGCGTTCCTGGAGCAACAGAGGCCTGATGTCATCACGATGGACATTATGATGCCAGACATGGACGGGTATGAGACGACGCGCCGCATCATGGAGACCACGCCCGTGCCGATCGTGATGGTCAGCGCTGGAGGCAACTCCGAGGAAGTGGATGCGACGTTTCGCGCGATGGAGGCCGGAGCCGTAGCGGAAATGCACAAGCCGCCTGGCGTTGGCAATCCCAACTACGAAGACGCCGCCCGACGACTCGTCCAAACCGTAAAGGCCATGGCGGAAGTGAAAGTGGTCCGGCGCTGGGCTCGACATCGCCGTTTCGCCAATGGGCAGGAAGGCCGAGCGAGTACGACAGCAGAGGCGCGTCGCCGTCCCGGGACAACGGACATCCATATTGTCGCCATTGGCTCCTCCACGGGCGGTCCAGCTGTATTGCAAACCGTGCTGGCCAATCTGCATAAGGATTTTTCCGTGCCTGTCGTGATTGCCCAACATATTGCGCCTGGCTTTCTCGAAGGACTCACGAAATGGCTTGCTCAGACTACTGGCCGTCTTATTCGCATTGCTGCGCAGCATGAGCGGTTAGAGCCTGGACGCGTCTACCTTGCGCCGGATGGATTTCACATGGGCGTGGAAAATACTGGCTTGATCGTACTTAGTAAAGAAGCGCCTGAACATGGCATGCGGCCTGCTGTGTCCTACCTCTTTCGGTCTGTGACAAATGCCTTTGGCCGCAAGGCCGCCGGAGTGCTGTTGACCGGCATGGGGCGTGACGGCGCTGAGGAGCTCAAACGCATGAGAGAATGTGGAGCTGTAACCATTGCACAAGACCAAGAGACGTCGGTCGTTTTTGGCATGCCGGGAGAAGCCGTGCGGCTTGGCGGCGCCGCGTACGTCCTGCCGCCGGAGAAGATCGCAGCGATGTTGAATGAAATCGTCGAGTGTCGACAGCCTGTAAGTATGCTCAGTCAATAAGTCCACGACGGGCGGCAGATCAGTGCTATGAGCGCGAAGCATTCCATTTTGATCGTTGAAGGAAGCCGGACGCAGGCGGAACGGCTCAGGCTGATCCTGCAATCGCACGATTATTCCGTCACGATGGCGACCAGTGGGAGCGAGGCGCTAGAAGCAGCACGCAGGCATCCCCCTGCGCTCATCATCACCGGTGTGGCGTTATCTGGGATGGACGGCTATGACATGTGCGCCGCGCTCAAACAGGATGAGATGCTGAAACACATTCCCGTGGTGCTGCTCACCGCGTTGTCGGATGTCGATGACCTGATGCGCGGCCTACAGGCCCGCGTCGATTACTGCATCGCCAAGCCGTATCACGAAGAAGACTTGCTGACGAGAATTGCGGCCATTATGGCAGGGCTCGTGCGGCAAACCGGTCCGCCAGGCCGCGAGCAACTCGAGGTGCTCTTGCGCGGAGAGCGGAAAATGATCGCCTCCGATAGGCAACAGCTCCTACGGCTGTTGTTGTCGACCTATGAGAACTACAGCGCCGTACTGCGACAAAACCGTTTCCTGTCGACCGAGCAATTACAGCTGAAAACGCAGAACCAACACTTACAAGAAGAATGTGACCGCCTGCGCGTCACGATGCAAAACTCCTCCCACGCTGCGCCTCCTGTCGCTGCACCCCCCGCTGTCGCCGCCAGAGAACCCGAGGCAAGCGCGGAGAAGCGGATGCTCGTAGCGGACGATACGGCCATTTGTCGGACGCTGTTGGCCCGGTTGCTAGGGAAGTTTGGGTATGTTGCTGACGTAGTCACGAATGGGGCCGAGGCGCTAGAGGCGTACCAGAGGCGACGTTATGCGGCGGTGTTTATGGATGTGCACACGCCGCACGGAGAAGGGCTTGAAGCGACGATGCGCATCCGTCAGCAGGAAAAGAAATCTGGAGACCACGTTCCCATTATCGCCATGACCGCTCATGCGCACCCACACGAGCGCGAACGCTGTGTAGCTGCCGGGATGGATGATTATCTCCTCAAGCCGATCACCCTTGAAGCGCTCAGACAGGTGCTGGCGAGGCGCCTCTCGCAGTCACTCTTGTCTACAGCGATCAACGCGCCAGGAGCGGCTCCGTCTTCCTGGCCGACGGAGGGAGCGGAGTGAAAACAGATCTGGTGGAAAATCTGTCGCCGATGCCTGTGGCGGCGTCACTGCGGAAGGGCAAGGAGCAGCAGGCCGCAGACGCTAGTTACAATGGCCGCGTTCGCGATCCCCGTGAAATGGAGCGCGCGGAGCTTGAAGCCTACCTGCAGAGTACGGAAGCGTTTCCTACCAAAGCCAGCTTGCTCGAATTTGCTCGGCGGTACAATGTGCCTGTTAATGCGCGCACCCAGCGGGAAGAGATCATCCGCCTCTGTTTACGGATGCTCTACGATATTCCCGCCAGTTTTGCCGGCCTGCGCGACGCGGAGCGGGCGCCGACTCCGCGCACTCCTGAAGCGGAGACCCGTAAAGTCTTAGCGCATTTCTTTGCCGGAGCGAAATCCGGCGAACGTCCTGATGGACAAAGCATTAAGAAAATAACAACAGATCTTTTAGAGAGCGTCGTGCACTGCCACGAAACCGGGTTGTTATTGACCCAGGTGCGCGGTGCCGATGCTGAGATGTTTCTCCACGCGTTGGAGATGTGCGAGGGCCCTATCGAGACGCACGTGCGCTTCCTCAGTAATTTGGTGGATTTCGCGCGCCTGGAGGCGGGCAAATACGAGTTGGTCCGCACATCCTTCCGGCTGCGTGACTGTCTGGAGGAAACGCTCAAACGCCTGGCGGCATCCGCCCATCAAAAAAAGCTTGAGCTTTGTTACACGGCGCATCCGGATGCGCCTGAGCGGGTCATCGGCGATCCCGTGCGGCTCCAGCAAATACTCACCCATCTTGTTGAAAACGCCATCAAGTTTACCGACAGCGGTGAAATAGTCGTAGAGGTTCAAAGTTCAAAGTCCAAAGTTCAACCTCAGTCTGCTTCTTCTACAACCTTGAACCTTGAACCTGAAACCTTGAACTCGTCTACACTTTGTTTTTCCGTGCGCGACACCGGCGTGGGAATGACGCAGGAGCAGCAGCAGGCGTTGATGCACCTGTTCTCTTCAGCAGACGGTAGTAGCACGGCCCCGCTTCGGGGATTAGGTCTCGCAATTGCTCATAAACTTGTCGAACTCGCGGGAGGACATATCTGGGTTGAAAGCGCAGCTCACGGCGGATCGGTGTGTTCTTTTTCCCTGCCGCTTTCCAGCGATACATCTGAGAATAGAGCCTCCTCCACGAACTTCCACGCCCTCCAGGGGAAGCCTATTCTCGTTGCGGATGACAATGCGACGTGCCGGCGCATTCTGGAAGAGTTACTCTTGTCCTGGGGCGCTCACCCGCATCCTGCCGCCAGCGGGCGAGAGGCGCTCGCCCATTTGTATAAGCAACCTGAGGATGATCCGTTCGCGGCGATTATCATCGATGGGCATCTGGCGGATATAGAGGGTTTCGCTTCTATTCGGCGGCAACATCTTGCCGAAGATCCGGCTCTGGTGAGTCCCCTTATCATGACACTAGCGTCTCTTGACCCTGGTCGAGAAATGGAGCACCACCGAGAGTTAAGCGTCGCGGCGTTCTTGCACAAACCTATTACGCCGGCCGAACTGCTGCACGCGTTATGCGAAGCGCTCACGCCAGGAGCCGCCTCGCCTGAAGGAGACGCTATAGACCGCACCGCATTATGGTCGCTGGTTGGCGGGGAGGCCGCATTGCTGCGCGAAGTCATTGGACTTTTCGAGCAAGACTGTCCCCGCTTCTTCTTTGCTCTCCAGCATGCCGTGCTGATGGAGAACCGCCAAGAGATCATTGCCGCCGCGCATGCGCTCAAAGGAGCGGTCAGTCATTTTGCCGCTCCCAGAGTCTTGCGGGTGCTCGCGGTGATCGAGAATTTTGGCGGGCAAGGTGATTTGACCCACACGCGGGACGCCATGATGCAGCTCATGGCCGAGTTGTCACGTCTCAAACTCGCGCTTGATGAGCTCAAGCAAGAACTGTCGACGACGTCCGCCGCTCACGAACGGTAAGCGCGGGTATGGACGGCTTCAGGCCGAGAGTGAAAAGCCGTTCACGATTGGCGTTTTGTCTTTTTTAAGTTTCAAGGATTTTCCCCGATCGGTATGAATGCAGCGACCTTATGGTCGGCCAGTCGCTGTGACGCAGTATAGGAGGTTGGCGTATGGCCGGATTTGACCCCATTGTAATCCTTATTGGCGTGCTTGCCGCCGCCATTGTCGTGCTGTTGATTCGGATGCTCTCTCAAACGAATGCACAAGCAGCGAGAGCGACCCCACGAGCCGCGACGGTCGGCGCCAGTCCGCCCTTTGCCGGTGGGCAGAGCTTCTCTGATATGACAAGAAAGTCCCCAGGGCCGCGTTCGAGTGCCCCCCGTATGGAGCAACCCCTCTCGCCGCAAATCCTTCCCGCCGCCTCCTTAAGCGAACGTGATCAGACGCCCTCTCTGAATGCTGCTCCTGTGCAACCGGTCGACGCCGGCAAAAGCGAAACGGAGGCGTTGCTTACTGCTGAAGCGAATGTGCGTGCGGCTAACGGTGTGGAAAAGGAAAAAGAAACCGACCACTCTCCTGTTGCCGCCCTGCCGTATGGGCGGAGAAAAACTGATTTGTTGAAAGAGGAGACCGTGCACACTTTGTTTTCCGACTTGAAACGTGAACGGAAGGCGCGTTTTATTAGTTTCATTAATTTCAAAGGGGGAGTGGGGAAAAGCACGACCGCCGTGGAAACTGCCGCCAGTCTGGCAAAGAATTATGGCAAGCGCGTCTTACTCATCGATCTGGATCCGCAGACCAACGCGACCTTCTACTTAATGGACCATGCGGAATGGGAGAGTTGGCAGCAGACCAATGGCTCGCTGAAAACTCTCTTTGACGCCTATCTCGCCGGACAAGGCGAGAGTTTTGACGTCTCGCGCATCATCAAGAAAGATCTGCTCTGTCATGGCGGTACGCCGTTGGCCCCCGGTTTTGAACTGCTGCCGTCTCATCTGGCGTTAGTGCAGATTGACATTCAGCTGGCGGCAAAAGCGACCGTAGGGGAATCGGTGTTCAGTAGCCAGGCGATTATTCGTCAGGCGTTGCAGCGGGTACAAGATCAGTACGATTATATTATTTTTGACTGCCCGCCAAATTTTAACCTTGTCACCCAGAATGGGCTTTTTGCCAGTGATGGATATGTCATTCCGGCCATTCCGGACTATCTTTCGACGTTGGGGATTAATTTGATCCAGGGCGAAGTCAATCGCTTCTCTGAGCGCATCCGCAACGCCCTGGCTATGTTTGGCGGCACCTTCACGGGGCCGCAATTGAAAGGCATCATCTTTACCCGCGTGCGTTTACGCAGCCGTGCGCCGTTGCGGTTCATCGATTTGCACGAGCGGCGCATTCATGAAGTCGTGCGCACCAATCCTGACGTCGTGTTCAAAAACTTCATCAGCGAAGCGGTGCGGTTTGCGGAAGCGCCAGAGCGGCAGTTGCCGGTCAGCCTCTCGCCGCGCATTGAGGACCGTGACGCGCGCAACGAGTTTCTTCGTTTAGCCGAAGAATTTATTCAGCGTATTGATGAAAAGGAGTCGTCCAGTGACGCTGAGCACGCATGGGCTAGCACGGAAGTTGGAGACGATCAGCAAAGCTTTGCGCGAGCTTCCTGACCAAAGCCTCGTGTCGCTGCTCGGGCATTTGCGTCTTCTGTATGAAGGGTGTGAACGCAAACGGCGCGTCAAAGCGGCGCGCGCCTTGCCTCCAGCGCCGCGCGACCCGCGTCTCATGGAGCGGGACGAGCTGCGGGCATATCTACAGAATATGAAGTATTTCCCCCATAAAGTGGATTTGCTGGCATTCGCCAGGCGCTACGATGTGCCTGTGAATGCCCGTACGCCTCGGGAAGAGATCATCCGCCTCTGCTTGCGGATGATTCATGACATTCCCCGTGGCTTTACGGTTCTGCGATTCCTCGCAGAGCAACAGGAATCGTTGCCGTTGTTCACCTCTTCGCTCCCCAGGCTGCATTGAGATGAGAGCGCAGCCTGCGGAAAACGATGGAGGCCTTCCGCTCGTCGTTGAGCTCTCTTCAGACTTACAACTCCACACTGGCCAGTCCTTCCATCGGCGAAGGGACAGTGGCGAGAGCCTCCAGTCTTTGGCGCTGAACGACGGCGGTTCCGACCCGCTCGAGGGCGGCCTGGAGTTCGCCAGTTTTTAAGGGTTTGGAGACATAGTCGTCCATGCCGGCTGCCAGACAGCGTTCCTTGTCTCCCGTCATGGCGTGGGCAGTCATGGCAATAATCGGAAGATGCGTCCGGGTGGACTGTTCGCGCTGCCGAATCCGCGCCGTGGCTTCCAAGCCGTCCATCTCGGGCATCTGCACGTCCATCAGCACCAGATCGAACGCGTCGTGTTCCAGGGCCGCCAGGGCGTCCTTGCCGTTGCCCGCCACCACGACCGTGTGTCCCCATTTCTGCAGCAAGCGCACGGCCAGTTTCTGGTTGACGGCGTTGTCCTCGGCTAACAGGATGTGTAGGGGTTGAAGAGTGGAACGCGAACGGGGCTCTGGGCGTTGTCGGTCCCGCGCCTGCGCCTCTTGCCCCAGCACGCGCGAAATGGCCTGTTGCAGCTCCGCGGGTTTGATCGGCTTGATGAGATAGACGGTGATCCCCAGCCGGCGGCAGCGCTCCATATCGGTTTTTTGCCCAGCGGAAGTGAGCATCATAATTGTAGCGCCGGCGAGCTGGGGATCCTGTTTGATGCGCTCGACCAGGGTAAAGCCGTCCATCTCCGGCATGTGCGCGTCGGTCAGGATCAGGGGGAAGGGCTGCCCCTGGGCGCCGGCCTGGTGGAGCAGGGTGAGGGCTTCCTGAGCGGAGCAGGCAAGCGTGGGCTGCGCCTGCCAGGAGCCAAGCAGGTCGTGGAGGATACGGCGGTTGGTGGCGTTATCGTCGACCACCAACACTCGCAAGCCGTGGAGCTGGCCAGGGTGAACAGGAGTGAGCACAGCCGGAGTCTGTCCTCTTCCCAGGCGGACCGTGAAGTGAAAGGTCGAGCCCTGGCCGACCACACTCTCCACCCATATCTTCCCTCCCATCAGCTCGACAAGCTGCCGCGAGATGGCCAGTCCCAACCCTGTGCCCCCGTATTGGCGGGTAGTAGAGGCGTCGGCTTGGGAGAAAGCCTCAAAGATAAGTTGTTGCTTATGGAGGGGAATCCCGACGCCGGTGTCTTTGACCTGGATGTGCAATGCAACCTCCTCTTCGCTTGCCCACTCCTGTTCGACCCGCACCGCCACCTCGCTCTGCATAGTGAACTTGATAGCGTTCCCAACCAGATTGACAATTACTTGCCGCAGCCGGGCGGGATCGCCTACCGTTACATCAGGCGCCTCTGGCGCCACTTCGTAAAGCAGCTCCAGTCCCTTCTCATGCGCCCGCAAGGCCAGAGTTTTCAGCGTATCTCCTACACTCTCGCGTAGATTGAAGTCCACCCGCTCCAGCTCTAGCTTGCCCGCCTCGATCTTGGAGAAGTCCAGGATGTCATTGAGGATCCCCAAGAGAGCTTCGGCCGAGCTGCGCACGGTTTTGCCGTACTCGCGCTGCTCAGGGGTAAGCTCGGTGTCCAGCAGGAGTTCGGTCATGCCGATGACGCCGTTCATAGGGGTGCGGATCTCGTGGCTCATGTTGGCCAGAAACTCGGACTTGGCCCGGTTGGCCGCCTCGGCGGCTTCTTTCGCCCTTTGGAGTTCAATTTCCGCCCGTTTGCGCTCCGTAATGTCGTGCGCCAACACCACCCGGGCCCGTCGTCCCTGAAAGTTGAGCGCGTGTGAGTTAATCTGTACGTCGATCAACGCGCCATCTTTTTTGCGGTGACGCCAGTGATCCAAAGCATCAAAGCCGGAGGGCACATAGGCTCTATGCTCCAGCAGTGCAGTCACATCCTCTCGAGGGCGAATGTCTTTGATGGTCATACCGAGAAATTCCTCTCGGGTATAGCCGTAGTGGTGTACCGCGGCGTCGTTGACCGCCAGAAACGCAAGGGTGTCCACATCATAGACCCACATGGGGTGCGGATTACTCTCAAATAAGAGACGGTATTGCGCTTCTGACTCCTGCAGCGCCTCTGTTACCCGCTGGCGTTCGGCGATCTCCTCATCCAGGCGGCGGACAAGGTCACGCAATGCGATCTTGTCCTGCGTTTGCCTGTAGGCCTCACGTGCAAGGCTCCCTCCCAGCACAGCGACAACAAAGATGTAGCTGCTCCGTACGACGAGTTCAGTGAGATAGCCGCTGAGCGTGCCTAAGGCGGCGAAGAGAGCGAGATAACTCATCACATAAAGGCCAGCCGCCACCAAGGTCTGTCGGTAGTTGTACCGGCAGGCAATTGCTGTAATAGACGCATACCACAGCACGTAGAACGGTGAGTTAATCCCGCCAGTGGCGAGGATCCAGAGCGTGATGAAGATTGCATCTGACACCGAAGTGAAGGCGCTTGAGAGGAGAAGGGAGTATCGACGGTAGGGTTCACAAAGGTAAACGAAAAGGCTGTAGACGAGGACGGTGACAATAACGAGGTGGGCTAGCCAGGGAATAGTATTGGTCCGGCTCATCAGGAAAAGGAACACGCTGATATTGAGTAGGGTAATAGCCAGGCGGATGACCGCGACATTCTTTTCGGCGGCGTAGATCTTTTCGGCGGCAGCTTCTTCCATGCTAATGTTCCTCTGCTAGCGATACGCTACCCCTACGCTCCCTTAAGGCGCCTGAGTGTCTGGGCTTTTAGGGAAGTTTAGGCGTGAGGTCTAGAGGGAAGGACAGACTCCTCCACTCGCTGCCCTTTCTATCGGCCGTTCACGGCGATATTGTACCCCTTGAACTGTAACGTGAATGGCGCTGAGGCGAGGTCTGAATCGGACGAAGCGCCTGATTCCTGGTCGCCAGGAGCCGCCGGCGGCGTTTTGCCTGCGAGCTGCGTCAGGGACACTGGAGGATTTGACTTTCCCCCCCAAAGAATCGTATAGTCCCCAACGATAAGGATAAAATGGGTGAAGGAGCGTTCAGTCAATGCTCCGGCGCGGTTCGACGGCAAAAGGGCCTGACATGCTTCAACCCCAGAACAGAGGCCCACCAGTCGTCTCAGTTATGTGGGGATTGAGTAGCGTGAAGGCTTGACCAACGATTGTATGAGCAGGCACGACGCGTGCTGCGTAAGGAGGGTAAACGTATGACCTATCGCATTATTTCCGCAGATTCGCACTTCGTGGAGCCGCCTGACATGTGGGGCGAGCGGATGGATAAGAAATTCCGCGACCGGGCGCCGCATACCGTGCGCGATTTGGATGGCAAACCGGGCGAGTTCTTCGTCTGCGAGAATATTACGCCGGTTCCCGTGGCAGGGTTCTTTGGCTCAGGGAAGAGCGCGGAAGAGTTGCCGGAACACAACAAGAAAGGCTTCGAGGTCGCGCCCAAGAGCGTGTGGGACCCAGCCGAGCGTCTGAAAGAGCAAGACCGTGACGGGGTGGTGGCTGAAGCGTTGTACACCTCGATGGGGATGTTGCTGTTTGGGCTGCAAGATGCTGAGCTGCGCCGCTCTGCGTTCACGGCATTCAATGACTGGGCGGCGGAATATTGTTCCGCTTATCCCAAGCGCCTCATTGGGCTGGGCGCCATTACCCTGGAAGATATTCCCGCCGGCGTCGCCGAACTTGAGCGAATTGCTAAGAAGGGACTGCGCGGCGCATTGATTTGGGGCGCTCCTCCAGACGATCGGCCTTATAGCAGCCGTGAATATGACCCGTTCTGGGCGGCGGCGTCGGAACTGAACATGCCGCTATCGTTGCATATTCTCACCGCGCGCCGCGGGCATGGCATCGATTTCAGCAAGATTCTACACTCCTACATGAGTCTGCCGCACGAAATTCAGATTACCCTGGCTGACATGGTGTATGGCGGCGTGCTCGAACGCTTCCCCAAGCTGAAGATTGTCTCTGCCGAAAACGATGTCTCCTGGTTGCCGCACTTCATGTATCGTCTGGACCACGGCTATGACAGACTGCGCCATTTTGAAAATGTCAAGTTGTCAATGATGCCGAGCGAGTATGTGAAGCGACAGGTGTGGGCGACGTTCCAGTTTGAGGATGTGTGGATTGACACCCGCAAACGCTATGACATGACGAAAGTCATGTGGTCGTCGGACTATCCTCATACCGATTCTCCGTGGCCGCGCTCGAAACAGTACATCGAAGAACACTTCGTCGGCGCGCCCGAGGAAGAAATCCAGAGGGTTGTCGGCGGCAACGCTGCTGCGCTGTACAACATTAGTCTCTAACAGTTCAGTGCCGGAGGCTGGGGCTTGATTCCCCAGCCCCTGAAACAGGACCGTCTTCTCCTTCCCAGTCACTGCTCGTTGTTCTTCCCGCCAAAGATTTTTTCTCGCTTTTCCATCACGAACGACAGCTACTGAATTTTGACGAGCAAGATCGGCAAAGGCAGTCCTGGTGGCATGGGCTTCTAGCCCGTGGCCGAGAGTGCTTTGGCGGCTGCGCTCCCTCGCCGTGACAGTTCCTTCTGCTCGACTGATCTTCTTCGTCCAAGAGTTTTGTCTCACAGTCCTTAAGTGCGAGAGGAACTGCTCTAAAATTTTTTGACAGCCAGTCGAGGAGCCTTTCGCCCTTCTGTCCCGGACGTCCGTTCTTGCCGCCTACGCACGTTCTGTGACACAGTAGAGCAGCTGCGCTCGCACCGAGGAAAGGAGGGGCTCCTGCATGCTGCCGCGTTCATGGATGGAAGCGTACATTCGTTTTCTCCTGGCCTATCGCCGGTCGGTGCTGATAGCGGCGTTGGCTGTCAGCGTGTTTCTGGGTTACCATCTGTCACATACCGTCATTCAGATGAATTTCTTCGATCTCTATCCGCCGCACCACCCCTACATGCAGCTCATGCGCAAACATCCGCGCATGTTTGGCTCCGCTAACGTGTTAGTCGTCGGCATCGAAGTCAAAGACGGGGATATTTTCAATGTCGAAACGTTAAACAAAGTAGATAGAATGACGCTCGCTCTGCTCGAAACCTCCGGGGTCAACCCCTGGGGGCTGCGCTCCATTTCTCATCCATCCGTCCGCGCGACGAAGGTGACCGGCGCTGGCATCCGCGTCTTGCCCTTGTTTTATCCCGGACCGCCAAAAACCGCTGAAGACATCGCCCGCATCAAAAAAGCCG
Organism: Candidatus Methylomirabilota bacterium; assembly: GCA_035575235.1. GTDB lineage: Bacteria > Desulfobacterota > Binatia > Bin18 > Bin18 > SYOC01. The sequence continues at coordinate 4,783 of DATLYA010000034.1, read as the reverse complement.
TCTACACCAACGACGGCATTCTCGATTTCTTTGTGTCGCGCGATAACAAAATGACGCTCATCTTCGCAAGTTTCTGGGAGTCAGGCTTAAAAATCGACCGTATGACCGAGCGGTTGTTCGCCCTCCAGCAGCAAGAGACCGACGCCAATCATATCATTCATATGACTGGCTTTCCCATTTTGTTCTGCTGGATCTTTAGCTACAAACCCTGGATCCTCGGCATTACTGCGCTTACGGTGGCGTCAATCATGGCGCTGCTGTGGTTGTATTTCCGCACTGCCCAAGGCGTCTTGATTCCGCTGTTTTCCGGCGCCCTCAGCACGTTTTGGGCGTTGGGGTTCGCTGGATTCCTGGGATTCACCATCGATCTGCTGATGATCGTGGTGTTTTTGTTGATCACGGCTCGCGCCCTGTCGCATTCCGTGCAATCGATGGAGCGGTATCATGAGGAGTATCGCCGCCTCGGCGATAAAGATGCGGCTATCAGGCAATCATACTTGGGGTTGTTCTCACCGGCCCTGGTGTCGATTGCCTCGGACGGGCTGGCGATCTTTAGCCTGGTGATCGCGCGCATCGCGGCGGTGCAAAAACTCGCGATCATCTCTAGTTTTTGGGTCTTCACCATTTCGATCAGCGTCGTGACACTCCACCCGATTCTGCTGTCCTTTCTGCATCCGCCCCGTCACGATCCCAAAGCTGGGAAGCGTCTATCGGATAAAATCTATATAAGTATCAATCGCGCAATCGTACAGCTCAGCCGCGGCTCAGCTCGCTACGCCGCAGCTCTGAGTTTCGCTGTCCTGTTGCTCATCGGGCTCTACTATGCGCAACGACTGAAGATCGGTGATGTGACGATTGGTAAGACGCTTTTCTACGCGAGCCATCCGTACAACACCGCCTATGACAAGATCATCGAGAAACAGTTCGCAGGCATTTCGCAGCTCACCATCGTGGCTGAAGGGCGCGAGCCAGGCGCGTTTCGTCAGCTTGACGCGCTAAACGCCCTGGAACAGTTCCAACGTACTATGGAACGGCAGAATCCAATGGCGGGTGGCAGCGTCAGCATTGTCGATCTTATTCGTCAAATCTTTCGCCGCTTCCAGGAAGGCGTGCCCAAATGGGCTGTGTTACCCTCGGAGTCGAGCAGCATCGGCAATCTCATCGGCATTATGCTGATGGGCGACGGCGCCGGCGCGCTCGAACGGTTTGTCGATAAGAACGTTCAGCACGCGAGCATTACCATTTTTTTCCGTGATTATTCGCACGACACCATCACCACGGCATTGCAACAAGCCAAAGACTATATCAAAACGCACCCTATAGACGGCGTCGAATTTCGGCTCGCCGGAGGTCTGATCGGCATCCTGGCGGCGGTGAACGAGGAAATGGAATGGTCGTATCGTGTCAATCTCTATCTGGTTTTAGCCACGGTCTTCCTGTTGAGTTTTCTCACGTACCGATCGATCGCTGGCGCGCTTATCGTCATGATTCCCTCGATCGTGGCGCAGCCGTTGACCGAAGCGATTATGTATTGGTGCAACATCGATATGAACACGAACTCCTTGCCGGTGGCGGCGATCGGCATCGGCATCGGCATCGACTACGGCTATTATGTGTTGTCGCGCATCACGGAAGAATATCCACGCTGCGCTGACATCGACCACGCCATTGAAGAAGCGCTGATGACGACAGGGCGCGCCATTCTCTTTACTGGCACGACGTTGACCGCAAGCGTGATCTTTTGGCTGTTCTTCCCGATGAAGTTTCAATCGGAGATGGCGTTTTTGTTGACGCTGATTTTATTTCTTCACGTTGTGGGAGCGTTATTGTTCATTCCAGCCATGGTGTCCTTGTTCAAGCCGCGTTTTGCGACGGCGGGAGTCGGCGCCACGACTGCGGGGTAACCGACCGTCTCTCTAGTCAGTTTTTTCGCCGGCGGTAATTTGTTTTCTCGCAAAAAAAGAGGAAGAACCCCCCTTAGTTGACACCTCATCCGGGCTCGCGCAGGATTCAAACAAACGCCCGTTCATAAGGATGAGTACACATGCCTACCGCCGCATTTGATCTCTTTAATCCCACTGAAGAACATGCCCTGCTGCGCCAGACCGTTCGTGACTTCGTGCGTGAAAAAGTTGAGCCGCAAGCCATGGAGTACGATAGACAAGAGCGGTTTAATTTGCCGCTGTTTCGCCAGCTTGGCGACCTGGGATTGTTAGGCATTACCGTGCCAGCAGAGTACGGCGGCGCTGGTATGGATGCGACGGCGGCGGTGATCGTGCATGAGGAACTCTCTGCTTCTGATCCGGGCTTTTGCCTGGCGTATCTTGCTCATTCCATGCTGTTTGTGAACAATTTCTGCCACAACGCCAATGATGAACAACGTCAGCGCTATCTCGGCAAGGTGATCTCTGGCGAATGGGTCGGCGGCATGTGTATGACCGAACCCGCGGCTGGAACCGATGTGTTGGGCATGAAGGCTCAGGCGGTGCGGCGGGGAGATACTTACTATTTGAATGGTCGTAAAATGTTTATCACTAACGGTGCGCTGGATGATGCGACGCTAGGAGACGTGTTCCTCGTCTATGCGCGCACAGAGAAAGGCATTAGTTCCTTCGTGGTGGAAAAAGGTTTTCCCGGTTTTTCCTTGGGACAGCGGTTGCATGGGAAAGCCGGTATGCGCGCTTCAATGACGGCGGAACTGGTCTTTGATGATTGCGCTGTGCCCGTGGAGAATCGCCTTGGTGAAGAGGGCGACAGTCTCATCCACATGATGCGCAACTTGGAGATTGAACGAGTGACCATCGCGGCGATGGCGACCGGCATCGCCGGCCGCTGCGTGGAGGTTATGACGCGGTACGCGAACGAGCGCACCGCCTTTGGTCAGCCGATTAATACGTTTGGGCAGATCCAGCGCTATATTGCCGATTCGTATGCACAATACATGGCGGCCCGCACGTATCTGTACTACACGGCGGCGCGGATGGATCTTGATAAGCCTGGACAGCGTCTTGACTCCGACGGCGTCAAACTCGTGGCGACGACAATGGCGAAGCAGGTGGCGGATAACGCGATGCAGGTGCTGGGCGGCTACGGCTATCTGAGCGAGTATGTCGTCGAACGTTTATGGCGAGACGCCAAGCTGTTGGAGATCGGCGGCGGCACGCTCGAGGCGCACCAAAAGAACATTACCAAGGATTTGACGCGGCGAATGGATCTGATCCGGTAAAAGGCGCTATCATGACTCGGGAGCTGTGGGACCGCTTTATGATCATGTTGATGGCAGTCGTGATCTTTTTTGGCGCGCAGGAGATTTGGAAAAATCCTTCTTCCGAGGACATGTACCGCTATGCGTTGTCCATCGGTATTGCTGTCCTGGTGATTGTCTTGAAGATCAAAGCCCTACGGAAGTCTCAGAGTGGCTAAGAGTACAATAGGCATGCAACGCGTACGGGGTGCGACGCCGTCATCTCCGGCTTTTCTCCTGCACCTACGCGCTCGCGGCTTCACGTTGCTTGAGCTGATTCTTGTCCTCTTGATTATTAGTGTCGCCTCGGCTTTAGTGGGGCCCGCCCTGGGTACGCGTCTCCTGCGCGCAGACGCCCGGCGCACCGCCATACAGCTCCGCTCTGTGGTCGATTATATGCGTGTAAAGGCTGTACGATCCGGTCAGGAAGAGGTAATGGTGATTGACCCTCAGGATAACACTTACTGGCGCGAAGGGAGCGGTGAGACCATTGAGGTGCCGCCGGAAAGCGGCTTCCTGTCCGCGCGCAGCCGCTGGATACGCGAAAACGGTCAGGTCGAATTTCACTTTTATCCTGATGGCACTAATTCCGGCGGGGCGATCCGAGTGGAACAAGGACGCGGAGCCGCCGCAACAGCGTATCTCGTTGTCTTGGACCCTCTCCTTGGCCTCGCGTCGATCGTACAGGACGAATGAAAGTGCAAAGTGCAAAGCGCAAAGTGCAAAGTGCAAAGCGCAAAGTGCAAAGTGCTGCCGGTTTTACGTTGCTTGAGGTCATGGTGGCGCTGGCCATTCTCGGGTTAGGAATTGTCACGGTTCTGGAACTCTTTTCTGGGAGTTTGAATATTGGCGTGAAAGCGTCCCGGCATACGCAAGCTGCGATCTATGCGCAGAATGTGATGGACCGACTCTTTGCGCTTGCTACGTTAGACGACGGTGAAGATGGAGGTGAATTGCCCGGCGGATACACGTGGCGCGTGCGCATCCAGGAAATTCGCCCTGATGAAGATCATTCGCGCCTGCAACCCGACCGTCCCAATCAAACTGACTTTTTTCATCTCAAAGAAATAGAAGTACAGATCCGCTGGGATGAAAACGGCGGGGCGAAGGCGTTTGTCCTCCGTTCTCTGCGCGCGCAAACCGAGCAACAAAATAATGTGCAAATTGTGCCGAACTAACACGTGCGGGTTCACTCTCATTGAACTCATCATCAGTCTGACCGTTGTCAGCCTTGTGGCGGTGATGATTTATGCGGCGCTCAATGTCGGGGCGCGGGCGGCAGACCATGGCGCTGTGCGGAGCCTCGAGAATCAACGCGCGCGCGCCGCGATTGCCTTAATCACTCGGCAGCTCAAATCCGCCTATCCTCTCACCTTGCAGGGCGAAGAGGGCGCCTTCGTGTATTTTTTTGGCGAGCCTCGGGAGCTGAGTTTCGTGTCAGGAGCAGGACGTCCGGAAGTTGGCGGGCTGGAGAAAATCACTTACTTCATTCGTGAACATGACGGACGACGCAGCCTGTGGGTGCGCACCTCTGCTCCC
>DATLYA010000033.1:0-12641 GCA_035575235.1 Candidatus Methylomirabilota bacterium | reverse complement strand
CTCGCACTCGACCAGTCCGCTGCTGAGCAACAGAAAGGGTGAGGCCATGCGCAACGTACATACGCTTCCTTGTGGATTCACTGAAGATCTTCTTATTGCCGAAGTGCTGGGCGACATCTCTTCTGAGCTCAGCCGGCATGTAGCCGGTCACCTTGATACTTGTCCGTCATGCCAGAAGCTAAGGGAAGGGTACCGTCGCTTACACACGCATCTCCAGGCCTTATCCGCTGTGGAACAGGATGATCAGGGTCTGAAGGCCGCCCGTCAACGACTCGATAAGCAGCTCGCAAGAGGCGCACGGCCAAAGCTGCAACTCGAGATCTGGCATTCTCCTGTTGGAGATATTCGCCTTGGCGCAACAGAAAAGGGCGTGGCGTTGGTCGAGTTCATACGGCCAGAGGAAACGAAGTTTCCACCTCCCGGCTGGAGCAGCGATTTTCACCTCGAAAGCGGCGGTCCAGAAATCACGGCGCTCATCGCCAGACTCGAAGACTATTTCAGCGGCAAAATCCAATCGCTCGACTGGCTTGTCGATGAGGTGTTGATGCGCAGCGATTTCCAGCGCGCTGTACTTCGCGCCACAGCCGAAGTGCCGTATGGCACGGTGGTTACGTATCAAGGCATTGCAGAAGCAATCGGTCAGCCCAGAGCCGTACGCGCCGTAGCGCAGGCGTTGCGACATAATCCCGTGCCCATCCATATTCCCTGTCATCGTGTTATTGGCCGCGATGGCGCGCTCACTGGCTATGCTGGGAATCTCGTGGACATTAAAAGGAAGATTTTGCAAGTCGAAGGCGTGCCCGTTATTGAAACAGAAAAAGGGCTCGCGATTCCAAAAGCACGGATGTATGTCGGCTGGCGGCGAGATCGTTGGGTGTGCCGGCCAACCTGTCCCTCTTTAAAAGATCAACCGGCGGGCGATCGCGCGTTCATCCCTTCGCTCGCTCGCGCTGAAGCAATGGGCTATCAAGCCTGCGACGTGTGTCGTCCGGATGTGTATCCACTTTCACTGTTGTAAACTCATCACAGGAGGAGTTATGGCAGGGAGAATTGATCACGCGATCATTGCCGTCAACAGCTACGATCGAGCATGCCAGTTCTACGGCTGGTTGATGCCTCAGGTGGGCTACCCGAACATGCATGACTATGGCGCGATGCGCGGGTGGGCGAATGAGACCGGCAGCTTCTGGATAAAGAAAGCCGATGCGAAATTTGCCGCCGAGACGTTTAGTAAGGATCGCGTCGGGCTATGCGAGATTGCTTTTCGCGCGGACAATCGCGCTCAGATTGACGCGCTTGCAAAAGACGTCGAAGCGAACGGTGGAACGATTCTCGATCCGCCGCGCGAATATGATTATGTCCCTGGCTACTACGCCGTCTTCTTCGCCGATCCAGACGGCATTAAGTTGGAGTTCGTGCATACGCCGCAATAGCAGACATGGAAAGGGCGCAGCATGCTGCGCCCTACCGGAGAGATGCGGCAGGGTGCATATCCATTTTCTGGTCATTGTCTACCTCTCGGAGGGGCACGGCGCGCCATGCCCCCACCCCTGGTGAGCTGCTCCCCAAAAGCCAGAATTTTGCTATGCACCCGATGCGGCAAGAACATTTGCCGTCCGGTCTAGTTCATGCTTTGATACGTTCTGCCATGACGCGCAGGACGATTTTGCTCCAAACCATAGTCTGCTTTGCCGTTGGGCTGTTTTTTTTCGCTAGTTGCAAGCGTTCACACCACTCCCAAGCGCCGCAACCGCCTCAACCACAAGCGGTCACTGCCCCCGCGGATTTGCAACACGCTGTAGATCAACTCATTCATGCAGCGGAAACCTTCGATATCCCTCACATCCTTGAGATCTACGCCGATGACTTTGTCAGCGGCACGGGGCGCTCCAAAGAAAGCGTAGCTACAATATTCTCGCACTTTAAAGAGAATCACGTCAAACTCCAGGTAGAACAGAGCGAGTTCGAGAAAATTGAGAACGGAACGGCATTGTTGCGCACCCGACTGCGTCTCCGGTATATGGACCGCTTCCGCGACCTCGGCGAAGGAGAAGTCGTGATAACGGATGTGCTCAGACATTCGTTACGTAAAGAAGCCACAGGCTGGAAAATCTACGCCGACGAGCGTGTCTCCACCTACCGCGAGGGCCGGTTTGGCGCGCAGCCGCCCAATGTTCAACTTGAAACGCCGGACCATCTTCCCACTGGTCTGGAATATCCCGTCACAGTAACCGTGCGACGAGAGAAAGACACCGAGTATCAAGTCATGGTCGGGAATTATGTCGAAGATCCTGCCATTCTTCCGCCTCCAGATATTGTCACCCCCTTACCCGATGATGGGGTGTTGCAAGCACATCTGTTGCCGAACCCCCAGGGGCGAAGTGAGATGGTGCGGATTACGGTTATCGCCGCCGCACCAGATGGACAGTGGGTGGGTGCGACGATAGTCTCCAGGTTTGTTCCTAGCGCGCCGCTGAAGAAAAAGGAAACGGAAGACGAACCGGAATTCACCGCTGCCACGTTAGACGGAAAGGAACGCACATGACGACCGGCAATAAAGCGATCATCCGTCGATACTTTGAAGAAGTCCTTACCGCAGGCAATCTCGAACTTATCGAAGAGCTTATTTCGCCTCAGTATGTCAGCCATTACCCAGCCGGATACGAGCTAGGCGGCGGACCGGAGGACGTGAGACAAATTGTCACCAGCGTGCGGCGCGCTTTTCCCAATGTCCACTTTACGGTGGACGATCTTATTGCGGAAGGAGAGAAAGTTGTTTGCCGCTGGACGTTTCAGGGCGTACAAGAGGGAGATTTCATGGGCATTCCCGCCTCAGGACGGAAAGCCACCGTCATGGGCATCGCCGTGTATCGCGTCGTCAATAATCAAATTGCTGAAGCGTGGTTTACCTGGGATGCCTTAGGGTTGATGCGCCAACTTGAGGGGGAAACAGGGAATGAAGAGGAGAGATGAGACAACGCCCCGTCTCCCAGGGCGAGCCCTAGATCACTCTCATGTCCTTCTCTGTTTCCAGCAAATCGTGGCGTTCGAGTTTACTTCGACCTATAGTTTTCGCGTAAGGTTCTGCACATGCTATTGCCTCGAAAACATTCGGCAAACCAGTCAGCCGATCGCCCCCCGCGATTTTTCACCTATGTCTACCGTTTAGTCGCCCAGGTGCCGAAAGGCAAAGTGGTCACCTACGGACAAGTGGCGGCCCTACTTGGCGCGCCGCGTGCGGCGCGGGCCGTGGGCACAGCGTTACGGTACTTGCCGCAGCCGCTGGCCCGAACCGTCCCCTGGCAGCGCGTCATTAATTCTTCTGGAGGGATAAGCATCCGTGGCGATGTAATCCGGGTCGAAGAACAACGCTGGCTCCTTGAAACTGAAGGCGTAGAATTTGACCGCTCCGGAAAGGTCAATTTGAAAAAATATCGCTGGAGTGGACCGAAAAACTGGAAAGCGCCAAAATGGGAAATGCAGCTCTAGGGGGAGCGTTAAAAGCTGATAGGGGTTGTCCTTGCGAGGAGCCGCAGGCGACGAAGCAATCTCTTTTCCAGGCAAAGATTGCTTCGCTGCGCGCAATGACTTGATCCCTTAAGTTGATAGAATCGTCTAAGAATTTAATTGTATAGACTAAGGGCGCCGTGTCTCAGAAATTCGTGAGCAGTGTGTAGGGCGTGCGTAGCGCGTCAGGGCCATGGCGGGTGGGACGCGCCCTACGGCTCGTGCACGATCTACAGAGTGCGCGGGCACGTCTGCGCCTTTCAAAGCGGCGACACGTCGCCGCACTCCACGTCACCTGGTGAGGGTTGAGCTGATCACGGCACGAGCACCAACTTCCCCACTGACTGGCGCGACTCCATATGCCGATGGGCTTCCGCCGCGTCCGCTAACGCGAATTTTTTGCCGATCAGCATCTTGAGTTTTCCTTGCTGCATCAATTGAAACGATTTCTCAATGCCTTCTTTATGCTTGTCTGGCATTGCCGACACGGTGTACAGCACGAAGCCACTCACCTTCAGTGAGTTTTGAAACAGCGTCATGAGGTTAAGCGGATCAGGAACACCACCGGCACGGCCATAGAGAATCAAGTGTCCAAAGGGACGTAAACACTGAATGCCTTTCTCCAGCGTCGGTTTTCCGACCGCGTCAAGAATGAGATCAACGCCTTTGCCATCAGTCAGTTTTTTGGTTTCCTCGGCGAAATCGCTCGTTGCATAGTTGATGACCGCATCGGCTCCGTACTGTTTCACGACGTCAATCTTACTGTCGTTCGATACTGTGCCGATCACCCGCGCGCCGGCAGCTTTGGCGATCTGCACCGCCACAATGCCGACGCCACCGGCGGCGGAATGCACCAGCACGGTTTGTCCAGGAGTCGTCTGATGTGAGGTATGCAGCATATGGTACGCCGTCAGGGTTTGAATAGGAAACGCCGCCCCTTCCTCATAGCTGACAAAATCCGGCAGCGGGATCACCTGCGCCGCAGAGACCGTGCAGTACTCGGCATACGTTCTGACACCGATAGCGGTCACGCGCATCCCCGGTTTGAGATGCGAGACCTCGGGACCGACTGCGTCAATGACGCCCGCCGCCTCCATCCCTGGGATATCCGGCAGCTTGGGTTTGATCAGGTATTGTCCCTGGCGGAAAAAGATGTCGGCAAAGTTCATTCCAATTGCATGCGCTTTAATTCGCACCCAGCCTCTACGTGGTTCTGGTATATCTACATCCTCAAGTTTCAAGACCTCCGGTCCGCCGAGTTCGTGAAATTGAATCGCTTTCATGTCGCCTCCTTTATCATGAGTGTGCGCTGCTCCTCGTAGTACCGCAAGGTGTTCGAAGAAGGAAGAGCCATTGACCTTGACTTCCTATCGTTCTCTAAGAGAAAAGGACACAGCAGCGTTCAATCGCAAGAGGAGGTACTCATGGGTACGATTCGTGGCGATCAAGTCATCGCACAATGTTTTAAGAATGAAGGAGTAGACACATTCTTTTTCATGATGGGCGGACCAACGAGCGGCACGGCGGGCGCCTGTCTCGATTTAGGCATGCAGGGCATTTATGTCCGCCATGAACAAGCCGCGGCTATGATGGCGCATGCGTACGCCCGGGTGACCGGCAAACCCGGCATTTGCATTACGCCGTCCGGCCCCGGCACCGCCAATGCCGTCACTGGCCTCGCCAACGCCTGGGCAGACGCCACGCCAATTGTCGCCATTGGCGGCTCCGCCCCCATGCGCGCGACTACGCTGGACGCGTTCCAGGAGATGGATCAGGTAGCAATGATGAAACCAGTGGTGAAAGCGGCGTATCGCGTGGATATCGCCTCGCGCATTCCCGAATACATCAGCCTGGCCTTTCGTGAAGCAATGGACGGGAAGAAAGGACCGGTGTACCTTGATCTTCCCGGAGATATCTTGTCCGCGAAAGTAGACGACGAGAGACTCTACTGGCCGACGAATTATCGCGTTGAGGCGCGGCCGGCCGGTGATCCCGCGCTCGTGCGACGCGCCATTGATCTTCTCGCAAAGGCCCAACGCCCGCTCATCGTCACTGGCAGTGGCATTCTTTGGTCTGGGGCCTCGGCGGAACTCCGCCAATTCGTCGAAGCCACCGGCATTCCATTTTTCACTACGCCGCAAGGGCGCGGCGTGATTCCCGAGGATCACCCGCGGGCGTTTCCCGCTGCGCGGTCGCTGGCGTTTCGTGAAGCGGATGTAGTCCTGGTTATCGGCGCACGCGCCAACGCCATGTTGTCGTTTTTGCGCCCGCCGCGCTTCTCACCCGAGGCGAAATTCATCAATGTCAACATCGACGGCAAAGAAATTGGTCACAATCGCGGTGTGGAAGTCGGCATCATCGGTGACGCCAAGCTCGTGCTGCAGCAATTAACCGTCGAGGCGGCGGGAAAAATCGATGGCAAACAAGAAACTGCCTGGGTCGCCCAACTGGCCGCCAAGCAACGTTCCAACGAAGAACGGGCGGCTGAGCTGCTCCACTCAACCAAAGTGCCGATTCACCCGCTTCGTCTCTGCCGCGAGGTGCGTGAAATTATTACTCGCGACACTATCCTTGTCGTTGATGGACACGAGATCCTCAATTTCGGACGCCAGTCTATTCCGGTCTATGAACCTGGGACGAGTCTCAACGCTGGGCCGCACGGCTGCATGGGCATCGGCGTGCCGTTCGGCATTGGGGCCAAAGCGGCGCGACCGGATAAACCAGTGCTGGTCCTGAGCGGGGATGGCGCATTTGGCTGGAACGGCATGGAGATGGATACGGCGATCCGTCATAAATTGAACATCGTAGTCGTGGTGTCCAACAATGCGGGGTTCACTTCACGGCAAACCGGTCGGATGTCGGCAGGCAATATTGGTCCGACGAATATTGGGCGCGAGCTTGGCTATCAACGGTACGATAAAATGGTCGAAGCGCTCGGCGGGTATGGTGAATTTGTGGAAAAACCGGACGATATCCGACCGGCTATCGAGCGCGCCTTCGCCAGCGGCAAGCCCGCGCTGGTTAACGTTTGCACCGATCCCGAGGCGCAAGCGACGACGGACATGGGATTTGGCGGCTATTAAAAAAGGGGAAAGGCGAGAAGGGGAAACAAGCAATACGAGGCAAGGCAGACAATGAGAACTGACAGTCTCTTTTATCGTCTGTTTCAAACCCTCCCTCGCCTGTTCTTCGACCTGGCTGCATACCCACTCCTCCACTGAGTCGGGAGGAGATTCTGAAGATGTTAGAGCTGACCGATATTGATCTCAAACAGACCCGCTTCTATCAAGAGGTCTTTGCCGAAGGCCGCCAAGAGGGCCGTCAAGAAGGCCGCCAAGAGGAGGGTGTGACGCTCATCTTGCGGCAGTTGCAGCGGCGCTGTGGGAAACTCACGCCCCATCTTACAGAACAAGTCGCCCGGTTAAGTTTGCCCCAACTGGAAACCTTAGGGGAGGCGTTGCTGGAGTTTCGTGGCTTAACCGATCTAGAGCAGTGGCTGACCGCTCACGGTCAGCCATGAGCATGCTTTGACTCTTTGCCTCTCACCACGTATCTACGCAGGACCGCTTCTTTCCCTCACGCGGCTTCGGCGCCGGCGCAGCGCGCAGCGCGCTCATAATCCAATGTCGCGAGTCCATCGGATCAATCACATCGTCGATCTCCAGATGCGACGCCATGTTAATACCTTTGCCGTGCTGGTACTCCCTGGCCACCAGTTGCTCGAAGAGCGCCTTGCGCGCTACGGGATCTTTCTCCGCTTCTAATTCTTTGCGGTACCCTAATTTCACTGCGCCTTCTAACCCCATGCCGCCAAATTCACCGGTCGGCCATGCCACAGTGAAATACGGCGCGCGGAAACTGCCGCCCGCCATCGCTTGCGCGCCCAGTCCGTAGCCTTTGCGCAAGACAATCGTAAAATAGGGCACCGTCAAGTTAGAGCCAATGACAAACAAGCGACTGCAATGGCGCACGAGCGCGGTTTTTTCAACCTCTGGACCAACCATCATTCCTGGGGTGTCGCACAGAAACAGAATGGGAATATCGAACGCATCACAGAGCTGCATGAACCTGGCGGCTTTATCAGACCCTTCGCTATCAATGGCTCCGGCCAGATGCGCAGGGTTATTAGCGATCACCCCGAGGGGGCGTCCTTCAATCCGTATAAACGCCGTCACCATGCCGTGACCGAAATGGCGGCGCAGTTCCAGTACTGAGCCGGTGTCGGCCAGCGTTTCGATGACGTCTCGCACCTGATACATGCGCAAGCGATTTTCGGGAATGATCCCCCGCAACAAACGCTGATCCGCACACTCCCATTGTGCAATCGGACCCTGAAAGTACGAAAGATACTTCTTCGCCACCGCTACCGCCTCAGCCTCGTCCGCCACGGGAATATCAACGACGCCGTTCGGCGCCTGTACAGACATCGGACCAACCTCTTCTGGGCGAAAGACGCCGAGCCCTCCGCCCTCGATCATGGCGGGACCACCCATGCCAATGCTCGAATTCGCTGTAGCAATGACCACGTCACAACAGCCCAGCAAGGCAGCATTCCCGGCGAAGCACCGACCAGAGTTAATGCCGACCAACGGCACAAGGCCGCTCAATCTGCCAAAATGGTGGAAGGTCCAGATATTGAGACCGGCGGGACTCGGCCAGTCTACGTCGCCAGGACGGCCGCCGCCGCCTTCGGTAAAAATGATCACAGGCAAACGTAACCGCGTCGCTACATCGATGAGGCGGTCTTTTTTCTCATGGTTTTTCATCCCCTGCGTTCCCGCCAATACCGTGTAGTCATACGCCAACACCGCACAGCGCGCCTTGTCATCGTCAAACAAATGGCCGTTCACGCGTGCAATGCCAGTGACCATGCCATCGGCAGGGGTGTTCTTAATCAGATCCTCCAGAGAGCGCCGCCGCCGTTGAGCCGCAACCGCCAGGGCGCCGTATTCGATAAAGGAACCGGGATCACACAGATCGTCGAGGTTTTCACGTGCTGTGCGCTGTCCAGTTTTCCGCCGCCGCGCTACAGCTTCTGGACGCGCGGCGTCCAGCGTCACGGCATGACGTTGTTGTACTTCGGCGAGATCAGGCCGGATATAATCCAGATCAATCTGCTCTGCTTTCGCTGCCTCGGCGCCCTCAACCTCCGTCTCTTCGATAAAAGCAAGAGGATGTCCCTCGAAGATGGTGTCACCTTTGGCCACGATAAGATGCTGGACAATCCCACTGACGGTCGCCTCAATGACGTGCTCCATCTTCATGGCTTCCATGATGAGGAGCTGTTGTCCCTTCCGCACCAAGTCCCCTTCGCGCACGTCGATACTGACTACAGTGCCCTGGATCGGCGCTTTGACCGCTATGGTGCCCTCAGGCGTCGCGATACCGTCTATTGGTAAGGGTGTGGTTGGACGACTGGTTGACTCTATCGATGCACTGCCTTCCCCCTTGCCGTACGCAAGCACAGCGAGGGGATCAACCGCGTCTATTTTCGCGCCGGCGCGGGCCGACTGCGCGATGGACTGCTCAAAGAAGAGCCGCCGATGAGCGCCATTTGAAGATGAGACAAGCTCCGCCATGTGATCGTCCACAAAACGGGTATACACACAGTTCGCCACAAACTTAGGGTGCTGAAGTAAACTTTGGAGAAACGGAATATTTGTAGATACTCCTTCGATCTTGAACTCACAGAGCGCGCGATACGTCTTCGCCACGACATCGGCAAAATTGGCCGAGGTTGTGTGGCAAATCAGCTTCGCTAATAAGGAATCGAAGCGCGGACTCGTGCGGTAGCCGACATAGCCGAACGAATCAGTGCGGATACCAGGACCAGAAGGGGGCTCAAACGCGGTGAGCGTTCCACCAGCAGGCCGCACGGACCCGTCTGCGCTCATGGTCTCCATATTAATGCGCACCTGGAGTGCGAAACCGCGCGGCGCGGGGATCTCATTTTGCTGGAGCTTTAACTCACTGAGTGAACGTCCAGCCGCAAGCTGGAGCTGAGTCTGCACAAGATCAATTCCCGTGACTTCTTCTGTCACCGTATGTTCGACCTGCAAGCGCGGATTGGCTTCGATGAAGGCGTAGGCGGCCTCGTCGCTAAAAGCGGCATCAATAAGAAATTCAAAGGTGCCGATATTGTTGTAATGGACAGCCTCGGCTAACCGCACCGCCGCCGCCGTAAGGCGCGCGCGCAGCCCTGGCGGCAGGCCAGGACCCGGCGCTATCTCGACCACCTTTTGATGACGCCGTTGAATACTGCATTCACGCTCGCCAAGATGGCTCACTGCGCCTGACCCGTCACCGATAATCTGCACCTCGACGTGTCGAGCTCGCGGCAAGAGCTGTTCAACATACACATCGCCATTGCCAAAGGCTTGCAGCGCCTCGGACTGACACCGCGTATACGCTTCTTCAACCTCCTGAGGATGAAACACAGCCCGCATGCCGCGACCGCCGCCGCCAGCCACGGCTTTAATCAGCATGGCTCCACCATCGCCTAACGACTCGAGAAACACGCGCGCCTGCTCCAGGCTTGTTGGACCTGACGTGCCCGGTAGTACAGGCACGCCGCAACGGTTCGCCAGGGCGCGCGCCTGCCCCTTATCGCCGAAGAGTTCAAGGATCTCCGGCCGCGGCCCCACAAACGTGAGTCCTTCTTCGGCGCAGCGCCGCGCGAAGGCGGCATTCTCACTGAGAAAACCATAGCCGGGATGAATAGCGTCGCAGCCGGCCTCCCTGGCGGCCGCGATGATTTGCTCCCCGTCGAGATACGCGGTCACGCCTACGCCGCGCAGCGGGCGTGCTTCGTCTGCTTTGCGAGTATGCAACGAGTGGGCATCGTCCTCGGAAAAGATAGCTATCGTCCGGATACCTAGCTCAGCCGCAGCACGCATGACACGGATAGCAATTTCACCCCGGTTCGCAACGAGCAGACACGTCAAACGCATGAGTCTTCTTTCTGCAAGAGAGTTCTTAAAATGCCTCTATCCATATGCAACAGCTTAGCGTCCTGCAACTCCCAAGGAGGCCAGGCGCCTCTCTTTTCCTTTCTCCTGTGAGGAGAGACAGCGAGGAAGAGGGGGTAACACAAGGGAGTGTAAAAGGCGCAGGGCGGCAGGGCAGGCTTATGCGCGTCGCACCCAACATGCTCATGGCCCCCTCTCTTTGGCTCTCTCCCACAAGCAGAATCCAGGGATAAGGCTAGTTGAGCTGAATGCGAATCTCGCGCAACGCTCTCTCCGCCGTTTCATCCTGAGGATGGAGGCGTAAAGCGTGCGCAAACTCATCCTGCGCTTTGAGCAACATCCCCTTAATGACGTAGATATGTCCCAGATTGATGTATGGGAAATGGCGCGGCTCGTAACGCCGGGCGCGCTTCGCCTCTTCAAACCAAGGGATTGCCTCGTCTAACTTGCGTTGCTCCATAAGATACACGCCAATATCGTTGTAGGGGTTGCCAAATTCGGGATCGAGGCGAATAGCCGTTTTGCACTCTGCGATCGCCGCTTTGAAATCGCCACGCATGCTGTATGCCCAGCCAAGGCAGGTATGCGCGTCGGCAGTGGGGAAAAGACCAAGAGACTTCTTATAGCAAGCGATTGCCGTTGCAATATCGCCAGATTGCTGCGCCAGCAGTCCTTGCTCAAGGAGGTCCATGGCGCGGTTGAATTTGCTGCTGGTTGACATTGGTTGTTCTATTCCTTCCGCAGGAAAAGGCGCACCTCATGAAACGCAACCGTGCGTTGCTCAGTTGTATGTTCGGGAAACATCGATCCGGCGCGAAAGGCAATCGTATTCCAGCCAGGAACGAGCCAGCGGGGCTCCAGATAAAGCGAATATTCTCGCCACCCACGGTAGAGCAAGAGAGAAACGGCAGGCTGATGGTTCACGGTCACGTCCAGGGGAAAACAGGCAAACGCTTTTGAGTGGAGGAGGGGCCGGGCGGCGAATTTGAGAAGATACGGTTGGCGTGTAGGAAGAGCGACATCGATGCTCGCCTCCTCATTCATCCAGGTGCTTGGCGGATCCTGAAAGTGGTCGCCCCAAGCGCCATGGAGCAACTCTTGGGGGCCATTGCTCCCAAAAGAGACAGTGAACACCGGCTTTCCCTCATCAGAGAGAGCGGACGGAAGAGGAAAACGGATTGCGGGAAAGAAGTAGAAGCTCAAGTAGCCGCCAAAGAGGCCCACCGCAACCGCGAGTGACCGCCAGGTAAAGGAAAACAAGGGGGAGCGTGGTAAGGCAAAACACAGCCAGGCTCCGACAAGCAGCACGCTGCCAAGAATATCAGTGCACCAATGGTGACCAAGGTAAAGCCGTTGCCAAATAGTAGCGCCAACAAGGATGCCCAGAAGACTTATCCCTCCGACCTTGCGCCATCGCGGCTGACCGCCCCGAAACCAAACGAAGCTTAGCACCCCGGCAAGCAGCACGGCCGTCGTCACATGGCCGCTGGGAAAACTGTTGCCGGCCAGAAGCGGGGATAAGACGCTTGGTCGCGGCCGTTCAAAGATCGTCTTCAACAGCTCACACAAGAATCCGCCAAGCAGCACCACCACGGACAAATGCCATGCGTCTTTCCAACGTCCACGGAGAAAAAGCCAGACCAATGTCGTTGCTCCGCCAACAATCAAGACGGTCAGCGCACGATCTTTAATCACAAACACCATATAATCCAGCTCACAGGATCGCTGCGAGACAATCTCGCGTGCGATAAAGGCGTCAAGAGGCGCAAGCGTCCGCAGCCCTATAAGCTCGGCCACGACGAGGAAGAGGAACAGGAGCGAAAATTGTTGAGCTCTTAAAGGCGCCACGGTATAAGCAGAGAAGTCCGTTAACGTTTACTCATCAAACGCTTTGATGGCTTCAGCGCGCGCCCACTCCATATTATGGCGGTGACGGTTGGCCATTTCTTTGAGGAAGGCGGCAATGTCCGCTGGCGGATTGAGCGCCAGCGCCTGTTCTACTTTCCGGGCGACCCAAGCCTGCCCCCGCGAGAGTAAATTCATTTGATCGCGGAGGTTATCGAGGCGGAGAACTTTTTCCGCAAAGTTTCCAGTCTTTGACGACGGCGCGCCGCCATGCAGCCGGATAAGCCCTTCCAGAACGCTCACGTCACTCACTTCAATATC
>DATLYA010000032.1:0-5709 GCA_035575235.1 Candidatus Methylomirabilota bacterium | reverse complement strand
CTGGCGCGTCAGCTCGTACGCGTCTCGTTCAGAGACGTCAGCATGTGGAAAGTACACCGCGCGCACGAGGCTCTTATCGATGCGCGTCTCAATGTCAACAATAGTATAACGCATACGCCGACACGCAAGGCGCGCCGCCGCGCATACGGTCCTCCCGGCCTTGCGTCCCCTCCTTCCCTACGCCGCCACGAATTTGACTTTATCTCCTTCTTCTAGACGTTTGACTTTGCCTTCGTACAGCAAAAAATGCAGATGCGCTAAGGTCTCGAACGTCGCCGCCATCAGTTGAAAGAGCGAAGGCTCTTTGCCGAGATCGAAGATGTCCTCGGCAATGTCGCGCGCAGTGCGAGCGCGTCCGCGCGCTGCATCCTGAATCTCTTGCAGACGATATTTATGGTGCTGAATAATTTGCTGGGCGCGATAGCGATGATCTTTGAAGACAGCGCCATGAGCGGGCAACACCAGTTCGACATCCAATAGTTGCACCTTTTGTTGCGAGTGAAGAAAATCCTGTAATGGATTGTCAGGTCCGGAGTAGTAAACGCCGACATGTGGGGTAATCTTGGGAAGGAGATGATCTCCGACGATAAACACTTTCTCTTGCGGGAAATACAAACAGCAGTGTCCAGCCGTGTGCCCTGGCGTCCATACCACTTGCAGCTCGCGCGAGCCAATGAACACTACGTCTCCGTCTTGCAAAGAGTGATCTGGAGAAGTAGGCGCATACAAGCCGCCAAAGTACCGTCCAGGAGCAGGGAGTCCATCTCCCGACTCCGGCAACGGAATGCCATGAGAACGGAAAAAGGTCAACGCCTCAGGCATCGGCGTTGATGATTGCATGCGCTCCATACGAGGAATTTCGAGCGGGTTGAGATACACCTCGGCGCCAGTCATTTCTTTATAAGGGCGAGACGTGCCGAAGTGATCTGCATGATGGTGGGTGCAGATAATCTTCCGCACCGCAGAAAGCGGGCAACCGACTTGCTGTAAAGACGCTTTGAATGTCGCAATACTGTCCTCGCTACTCATGCCCGTATCGA
This sequence comes from Candidatus Methylomirabilota bacterium, assembly GCA_035575235.1. GTDB lineage: Bacteria > Desulfobacterota > Binatia > Bin18 > Bin18 > SYOC01. The sequence continues at coordinate 4,669 of DATLYA010000032.1, read as the reverse complement.
TCAACGCCCACTCCTCCCCACCGCGAACAAGGTAGACGTTCACAATGCTCGGCCGCATCGGCAGCGGCAGATAGATCTGATAAATCCCGGCGGCGACTTCGCGGATTTTACTCTCCATGATGCTCACTCGTGTACGCGATCTTTGACGGGGAATGTGGCTTTGATCTTGACTCTCCATCGCGCCACCATACCGTCTTCCACCACCGCGGACACATCTGTGACCTGCACATGATAGATTCCGCTAATTGTCACAGCCGCACGCGCCACAGCGAGCGAGACCGCATCCTCGATGCTCGTCGCCGATGAGCCGGTGAGTTCGATGGTTTTCTCGACCATACATGCTCCTTCCAACGCCAGGGATGCTGCACGACCAACATACACGGCGCCAGGCGTTCTCTCTTCAGACCGCGCACTCAGCTTGCAGTGCGCAACAAGGAAGTGCGTGACGAGAGCGCATCAGCCGCAACCGCTTCGTCCACCTCCTGCGTCGTCGGCTGATAGCGCAGTTGCATGCGAATAGAACGCTTCAACCGAGCAAGCAGCTCTCGCGCTTTTCCCATCTCTATATTTTCAACAAGTTGTTGGACAAGCAACCCATTTAAGGCCGCCATGATCAACACCGCGTCCTCTGCGGGACGCGCCTCAGGGGCGAATACTCCCTTCGCCTGCCCACGCTCAAGAATCGTCGTCAATAATCCTCGATAAATCGTATGCAGTTCACGGGCGCGGGCGACTAATTCTTGAGAATTCTCGTCACCTGCGACAACTTGCCCAAGCACGAATCGCACCGAGTAGAGATGCTCAGCAACGAAGTCATAATAGTCGTCGATCAATTTTTCTACTTGTTGCTGCTCATCGAGACCGTCCAACACATGGTCATCAATCTCATAGGGCGCTAAGAAGTGCCGCAAGGCGGCGCGGAACAGCTGTTCTTTACTTTCGAAATACCACAGCACGAGCGCCTTGCTCACACACGCAGCACGCGCCACCTGCGCGAGCGAAGTATCAGCATAGCCGTGAGAGGAAAAAAGCTTCACCGCCGTTTCAAGAATTTTCTCACGCGTATCCACGCTTGCACGGTAAGGAAAAAACCACGCGATGTCAACGCGCTGTGCGGCTCCTTTGTCGCCGTCGCTTATTTTTGGGGCGACGACTGTGTTTGTTAAAAAAAAGAAACAGTACGATGGAAAATCGCAAAAGAACTTGAAAAACCAGGCTTCTACAAAGTTGCCCTTAACTACTTGTTGAGGATTGCGTCAACGGAATCCAAGAAAGAATGCTTACCCTAGCCTTGCGTAGAAGGGACAAGTGGGCTATGGCAAGCCCCCATGACCACCGTTTCCTGGCGGCTTGGGGTCTTGTGCGTGGTGGTGGCCATCGTGTGGGGCGGCGTTTCTCGACTCCAACCTGACACCTTTCCGGCGTTGACGACGCCCGGTATGGAACCGCTTGTGACGATGTCGGCGCCTTCCCATCCAACATTTAGTAATCCGCAAACGCTCATCGCCGAACACCTCCAACCCATTCTCGTGAAGGAGGCCCCTCCCCCGGGGGCAAGCTGGAAAGAGATTAAACGCCGTGGCGTCATTAAGTTTCTCATTCCTCATAGCGCCGCGTCGTACTTCTTATATCGCGGCGAACAGATGGGTTTTGAATACGAGCTTGCTCTAGAATTCGCTAGAGAGTTAGGCGTTGAGTTGGAGGTGATCACTCCGCCGCCAGGAATCGAACTCACAGCGTGGTTAGAAGAAGGCAGGGGAGACATTGCGGCTGGCATCGCAATCGGCGCTGAGAGCGAGCCTGACGCCTTTCGCACCTCAGTCTCTTATCTTGACACCACAGCGGAGTTGCTCACGCGTCGCCCTGACACCAGTATCCCTGAACTTGCCGCCCTTTCAGGAAAATCGATCGCCATTCAGCCTGATGCGCTATACGCGGCTCCAGTCCTTGCGTCGTTTGGCACGAGGCCACTTTCGCCCTCGCTGACAATGGTGAAGAGCGAGGAGAGCATCGGCGGCGCTATCCGGATGATGGCGTACGGCCAGGCCGCAGCGGCGTTAATGACAGCGCCACTAGCGGACCTCGCTTTCAAACTGTACCCAGGGCAGCTCCGTACGGCGTTTACGTTCTCGCAGACCGTCCATATGGTATGGGCGGTGCGGCCGGAAAACGCTGGATTGCTCGCGGTTATTAATGCGTTTCTTGACCGCTCCACGCGTTCCGGTTTGCGGAAAATTTTATTTGAAAAATATTTCCTGACGGCGGCGCACCTCAGCGACAGAGCTCATACGCAAGAGTTAACGCTCATCTCAAAGCGACTGACGCGTTATGACCGTCTTATTGCGCGCCATGCGGAAGAAGCAGGGATGGATTGGCGCTTTGTCGCCGCGCTCATTTTTGAAGAATCTCGCTTTAACCATGAGCGGACAAGCCAGGCCGGCGCTTATGGTCTCATGCAAATCACGCCCATTGCGGCGCAATACATCGGCGTCAAAAATTACTCTCACCCTACTAATAACATCGAAGCAGGTATTAAATATTTGAAATTTCTGACAGGACAATTTCCAGATGGGAGCCCTAAGGACCGTCTTGCGCTCGTGCTCGCCAGCTACGTTATGGGCTTAGGACATGTGGAAGACGCGCGTCGTCTGGCGCGACGGCTCGGATACGATCCGGATTGTTGGGAGGCGTCGATGGAGCGCGTTATTCCCCTCCTAGAGAAACGAAAATACTACCGACAAACCCAATATGGAGCTGCGCAAGGCAAAGAGGCTGTGCGTTACGTGAATGCTATTCTCAAACGCTACAGCCTCTACTCTCAGTATGTGTCGCGGGAACTCCCCGTCGTCACGGAGAGACGGACAAAAGGTTCCCGTCAAGCCGCTTCTGCCGCAGGATAAGGCGTAAACGTCAAGTTTGTCCCATTCCAATCCACCACCACTCGGGAGTTTTCCATGACTTCTCCTGCGAGCAGTTTACGCCCAAGCGCAGTCTCTATTTCGCGCTGTAAGACCCGTTTGAGCGGCCGGGCGCCGTAACTGGGATCGTACCCCGCCGCCGCCAGATAGTCCCGTGCGCGATCGGTTAAGTCAAGGGTAATACGCCGTTCAGCGAGACGCGCCCGCAACCTGCCTAACTGAATGTCCACAATCGCCTTGAGATCCTCGCGAGAGAGGCTATGGAACACGACGATTTCATCCACGCGGTTGAGAAACTCTGGACGAAATTGTTGACGTAGAGCCTCCAGCACATCGCGCTTCATCCGTTCGTACGCCGCGGGATCGTTGCCGCCGCGATACGCGAGAATCAATTGGCTGCCGACATTTGAAGTCATAATGACGACAGTGTTCTTAAAGTCCACTGTCCGCCCATGCCCGTCAGTTAAGCGTCCATCGTCAAGAATCTGCAACAGAATATTGAAAACGTCAGGATGCGCTTTTTCGACTTCGTCGAACAAGATGACGCAATACGGACGACGTCGTACGGCTTCAGTCAGTTGTCCGCCCTCTTCATATCCCACGTACCCAGGGGGAGCGCCAATCAGGCGCGCGACAGTATGCTTCTCCATGTACTCCGACATGTCGAGGCGCACCATATTGTTTTCATCGTCAAAGAGAAATTCCGCGAGCGCCCGCGCCAGCTCGGTTTTCCCCACGCCAGTCGGGCCAAGAAAAATGAAGGAGCCAATGGGGCGATTGGGGTCCTTCAAACCGGAACGTGCGCGAATGACGGCATCCGCCACTGCTTGCACCGCCTCATCCTGACCGATGAGACGTCTATGGAGATGCTCTCCCAGGCGCAGGAGCTTCTCTCGTTCGCCTTCAAGCAGCTTGGCGACCGGGATGCCCGTCCAGCGCGACACGACGGCGGCGATATCATCTTCGTCCACTTCTTCTTTCAGGAGACGAGGTTGGCCGGGTTCCCCTGCGAGCCGAGATTCCTCTACCGCAAGGTCGCGCTCGAGCTGAGCAAGTTTCCCATACTGCAGTTCAGCCGCACGGTTAAAATCGTACTCTCGCTTCGCCTGATCAATAGCTACTTTCGTTTTCTCGATCTCCTCTTTAAGTTGACGGAGCCGACCAATAGCGTTCTTCTCTACCTCCCAGCGCGCACGCAGTTGATCCGCCTCCTCTTTCAGATCGGCAAGCTCCTTTTCCAGCTTACTGAGCCGCTCTCGAGAAGCCTGGTCAGTTTCCTTGCGCAACGCCTCCCGCTCGATTTCCAACTGCATAACGCGGCGCGACACTTCGTCGAGTTCCGTCGGCATCGAGTTAATCTCTGTGCGTAATTTCGCTGCTGCTTCGTCAACTAAGTCAATCGCTTTGTCAGGCAAAAATCGATCCGCAATATAGCGATGGGAGAGCACTGCCGCCGTCACCAGGGCAGCGTCCTTGATGCGCACGCCATGATGCACCTCATAGCGTTCTCGCAGCCCACGCAAGATCGAGATGGTGTCCTCCACGCTAGGCTGATCAACCAGCACTGGTTGGAAGCGCCGCTCCAACGCGCGGTCTTTCTCAATGTACTTGCGGTATTCATCGAGCGTCGTCGCGCCCACACAATGCAACTCCCCACGCGCCAGCATTGGCTTGAGCAAATTGGACGCGTCCATAGCGCCTTCGGCCGCGCCGGCGCCGACGACGGTGTGAAGCTCATCAATAAAAAGGAT
>DATLYA010000031.1:0-4396 GCA_035575235.1 Candidatus Methylomirabilota bacterium | reverse complement strand
CTCGCCCGAACCTTTCACGTCGCGCATCTCTTTGTCAGCACGCTCTAGATCGGACGAAAACGGCTTGTAAAAACGCTCAATCGCTTTGCGCCAGTCTTCTTGCCCATCTTCAATTTGATCGAGAACGCTTTCCATGCCGGCTGTAAATTCGACGTTGAGAATATCAGGAAATGACTCGACGAGAAGATCTGTCACTAGCATGCCTAAATGGGTAGGGCGTAAACGGCGTTGCTCATCTTCCTGGACGTACTCTTTACTCAAGATAGTATCCATGATCGATGCGTAGGTTGATGGACGCCCGATCCCTTTCTCTTCCAGCTCTTTGATCAAGGTGGCTTGCGTAAAGCGCGGCGGCGGCTGCGTGAAGTGCTGATTCGGCGTCAGCTGGAGGAGCCTGAGGATATCGCCTTCAGCCAGCGGCGGCAGCTGCTTTTCGTCATCATCATCATCGTCAGCGGTTTTATCGTCCTTACCCTCCATGTAGACGCGCAGAAACCCATCGAATCGCAACACTTGACCGGTGGCGCGAAAAGTACATTGGTTAGCGGTGATGTCCACACTGGTTTGTTCAAACAGCGCTGGGGCCATCTGGCTCGCCATAAAGCGGTTCCAGATGAGGGTATAGAGATTGAACTCTTCCCGACTAAGATACGGCGCTACGCGGTCCGGAGCATAGTCCAACGAAGTGGGACGAATGGCTTCGTGCGCTTCTTGCGCCGTTTTGGACGAACGATAGATGTTCGGCTTCTCCGGCACATACTGTTGTCCATAGACATCTCTAATATAGGCTCGCGCCGCGTTCATCATCTCGGGCGAGATGCGCGGAGAGTCCGTACGCATATAGGTAATCAACCCGACGGCGCCTTCGTCGCCTAACTCGACGCCCATGTATAGACGCTGAGCAATCGCCATTGTCCGCGCCGGAGAGTACCCCAGCTTACGTGACGCCTCTTGCTGCAGTCGTGACGTGATAAAGGGTGGAGCAGGATTGCGTCGTCGGTCACGCTTTTCCACCTTTGCGACCGTCCAGGTTGCACCGTTGAGATGCGCAAGAATTTCTTTGGCTTCCGTTTCGTTGCTGATACGGAAGGTTTTGTTATCCAGGCGCTGGTCTCCTACCTTGGCCAGGCGCGCTTCAAACTGAGGCGGGACTTTCCCTTCCAGAGTGGCGATGATTGACCAGTACTCTTCCGGAACAAACGCCTGGATTTCCCGTTCTCGTTCTGTAAGCAAACGGACCGCAACCGATTGCACACGGCCAGCCGAGAGCCCACGCCGCACTTTTTTCCATAAGAGAGGACTGATTTGATAGCCGACGAGCCGATCCAATACGCGTCGAGCAATCTGTGCGTCGTAGCGCTCCCGGCTCAGATCGCCAGGGTTCTTGATTGCTTCCTGCACGGCTTTCTTCGTAATCTCATTGAGCAGGAGGCGATGGATTTTTTTGCCTTTCTTGCCGATCTTTTCCGCGATATGCCAGGCGATGGCTTCGCCCTCACGGTCTGGATCAGAGGCAAGATAAATGCGTTCCTTGTCTTTGGCTGCTTTACGTAATTCTTCAACGACCTTCGCTTTCCCTGGGATAATGTGATACTCGGCGGTGAACCCGTTCTCTACATCAACGCCGAGCTTGCTTTTAGGGAGATCCATAATATGCCCGACCGAGGCTTTGACCTGATAGTCGCGGCCAAGGTATTTGCCGATAGTCTTGGCCTTGGCGGGCGATTCCACGATCACCAAATTCTTTGCCATTGTATTATCCTACTTCCTCGTACTTCCTCTTGCTTCACCTGCCAGGTTGAAGTATGCGCCAGGGAGCTGCGTCACGAGTCCTTTCAGCTCTAGCTCCAATAATACTTCAAGCACACGTGCCGGAGTCAAGCCGCTCCTGGCAATGAGTATATCTATGTGTACTGGTTCCTGCTCAAACAACCCTATGAGTAAGCTCTCATGCAGGCTCAACTGCAGCGGCGCCGCTGCGCCAGCTGCCGGTGTCGGCATCAAAGCGGGCGCAATCTCTTGCAGAATATCCTCCACGTTTTCCACGAGTTTCGCGCCTTCTTTAATTAGTTTATGCGGTCCCTTACTACGGCCCGCAGTAATCGCGCCAGGCACGGCAAACACTTCTCGATTCTGTTCTAGCGCGAACCGTGCGGTAATAAGTGAACCGCTGTTTTCCGCCGCCTCAACTACGACCGTTCCCAACGTGAGACCGCTAATGACCCTATTGCGATAAGGAAAATGTACGGCATCGGGCTTGCTGCCCAACGCAAACTCGGACAGCACGGCTCCCTGAGCAGCAATGTCCATCGCCAATGAACGATGTTCACCGGGATAAATCACATCCAAACCGGAACCCAGTACGGCGAGGGTTCGTCCTTTGGCTTCTAATGTCGCACGGTGCGCTTCAGCATCGATGCCGCGCGCCAGACCACTGACTACGGTGATGCCTTTTTCCGCCAGTCCGCGCGCCAGATCACGAGCAACACCGCGGCCATAGGCGCTGGCGGATCGTGAACCCACCATTGCAATCGCCAGGCGATCTTCCGGCAGAAGCGAGCCGCGCACGTAGAGAAAAGGAGGAGGATCATGCAGGTGGGTAAGATTTTCCGGATATTCAGCGTCCGAGCGGGTGACAAGCCGAACCCCAGCCTTGGCAATGTTGCGCACCTCAGCGTCTGCCGCTTGCCATTGATCGAATGAGGTAATCGCGCGCGCAACTTCCGCATGGACGCCAGCACTGGTCAAGGTGCCGAAAGAGGCGCTCAACACGGCCTGCGGCGAGCCGAAATGAGTTAACATCTCACGGTACGTGACGTTGCCAACGCCGCGCACTAGACGTAGAGCAATCCAATAGCGCCATTGCTCTAGATTCTCTTTGGTTATGGACTGGTTGCTCATTTACTCACTGACCGTCTGTACCCGAGGCTTCTACAAAGTCTATCAGGAGAAAACAAGCCTGACCGGTGGTTTTCCTCTTCCAAGCTCGTGTGGTAACAAGAGAGTCTCTATGCCAACGATTGAGCAGCTCTTAGAAGAAAAAACCTCACAAGCCATTGCCGCCGTGACTGGATCGCCGTCGCCGGCGCTGGTGCAGCCTACCGCCAATCCCCAGTTTGGCGATTACCAGGCCAACGGCGTGATGGCGGCAGCGAAGGCGCGCAAACTGAATCCGCGCGAACTGGCGCAGCAGGTGATAAGCCGGCTGAGCACCAAAGAAGTTCCCGCTTCTTGGGAAATCGCCGGACCTGGGTTTATCAATTTTCGTCTTGACATTGATTGGCTTGGCAAGGCGATCCTGACGGCTGCTCTGAATGAGCGCCTCGGAATCGATCCTGTCGCAAAGGCGGAAACGATTGTCGTGGATTTTAGCGCGCCGAACATCGCCAAGCCTATGCATGTCGGCCACATTCGCTCCACCATTATCGGCGACGCGCTGGCGCGCACGCTCCAATTCCTTGGCCACCGCGTGATTACGGATAATCATGTCGGCGATTGGGGCACACAGTTCGGCATGCTGATCGTCGGCTATCGCACGCTGCTTGACCGAGACGCCTATGCCCGCGATCCGCTCGCCGAGATGGAGCGGATGTATAAGGCGGTGCAAGCGCGGGCCAAAACCGACCCGGCGGTTGCCGCAAGCGCCCGCGAAGAACTCGTTAAGCTGCAAAAGGGCGACCCGGAAAACATGGCTCTGTGGCAAGAGTTTATGGCGGTTTCGCGGCGTGCGTTTGAGCAGATCTACGACCGCTTACACGTGCGCTTCGATTACTGGCTCGGCGAGAGTTTTTACAATTCCATGCTGCCGGAGGTGGTCCAGGAATTAGCGGCCAAAGGACTGGCGCGGCCAAGTGAAGGCGCTATGTGTATCTTCTTCGAGAATGACCCGGAGTTGGGCAACACGCCCTTTCTCATCCAGAAGCAAGACGGCGCTTTTCTGTACGCCACGACGGATCTGGCGACGATCAAGTATCGAGCAGAGACCTTTCATGCGGATCGCATCATTTATGTCGTTGATAGTCGTCAGCAGTTGCACTTCAAGCAACTGTTTGCCGCGGCGCGGCGTTGGGGCTATACGATGAAACTGGAGCATGTCGGCTTCGGTACGATCCTGGGCGAAGACGGACGACCGATCAAAACGCGCGAAGGCGAACCGATTAAGCTCGAGGCGCTACTGGACGAGGCGGAAGCCCGCGCCCGCGCCATTGCTCGCGAGAAAAACCCGAGCCTGTCTGAAGAGGCATTAACGCGCATCGCGCACGTGGTAGGCATCGGCGCCGTGAAATACGCCGATCTCATGCAGAATCGCACGGCGGATTACCGGTTTAGTTGGGACAAGATGCTGGCGCTCGACGGCAACACCGCCCCCTATCTCCAATACGTGTACGCCCGCATC
>DATLYA010000030.1:0-32092 GCA_035575235.1 Candidatus Methylomirabilota bacterium | reverse complement strand
CGCACGCCAACTCGTTGCCGGTGGACTCGATTTCGTTGAACTTTGCCGAGATCGAGATTGAGTACAAGGTGCAGAATGCCGATGGGCAGTTAGGGGCGTCGACTAAGGTGAAGTACAATCTCAAAGAAATGCAGTCCAAGTAGTACGCCTTCGCTCTTCCGGCCGGGGAGGTCCCGGCTGGACGCTTGTTGCAGATCAGCAACTGCATTACGAACAACAATGCTGTCCTACCAACCCCGTCATAGTAATGAGTCGGACGAGCTTCTCATAGCAGAGTAGGGTGAGTCCGACCCCCTAATGGCCTCATCCATAAGGAGGGGAGCAAATGCGTCCTTCTGTAAGAGATTATGCACGCGAGTTCCTGACGATGTTTGAAGGCTACGTTCGCCAAATGTACCTTGATGATAGGGGACTGGTATCGACAGGCGTGGGATATTTAATCGATTCGGTTGACGATGCCGCCAGATTGCAATGGGTAAGGATTGCAGCGGATGGCCGTAGTGATGGTCCTTCCGCGAGCAGGAAGGAAGTCGAGGAAGAGTGGAAGCGGGTTAAAACTCAACAACAATGGAAAGGAATAGGAGGTGGAAACTTTATCGCAAAAGCCAGAGCCACTCAGCCACCGATCATCACCCTGCAGATGGCTGCAACTGAAGTAGACCGGACATTTATGGCGATGCTCAATGGTCTTGAGAGAACGATGAAAGAAACGCCGGGTGGTTTTTTTCAAGACTATGAGAACTTTCCAGCTGATGCGCAACTCGGAATTCTGTCCCATCTCTGGGCGAATGGCGCTAACAATTTGCATAAGCGGTGGCCAAATTTCTGCAGACTCTGTAAAGAGCGGAAGTGGCGAGAGATCATCGAGACAAAACATTACCGCTGGAAGAATATTCGCAAGGACCGAGATCAGGCAATGATCCGTGTCTTTACCAACGCTGCCAATCTCGAAGATGCCAACGCCAAAGGCTTTAGCTTTGACGCCGCACTGGTGTACTATCCTCAGCTGATCTTGCCTCTTCAAGAGATAGAAGTATGAGATTGAGGTTGGTTCTGAGGTGAAAGTTTGATGAGAAACGTGGGAGGAGCGATCCACCCCGGCTTTGGAAGGACCAAAAACTCCATATTGGTCGCTTGGCTTTGCTCACCGCTGGACGGCCCCTCGAAAGGACAAGTAATGTCTGAGGCGATTCCGACAAAACGCATATCTGCACGCCGCCGCCGCACGGGCTGCGCGCCTCGAAAGGACAAGTAATGTCTGAGGCGATTCCGACTGCATACGATGAAGTTTTGTACTCGAGCTACGCCTTTTCCCAGACCCATCCCGATCGTTTGGCGACCCTCGCGACCTTATTCGGCATGCATCCCACGCCGGTGACAAGCTGTCGGGTGTTAGAACTTGGCTGTGGAGACGGGTCGAATCTCATTCCTATGGCGTTTGGCTTGCCCAAGAGTGAGTTTCTTGGTATCGACCTCGCCGCGCGTCCTATTGAGCATGGGCAGAGCATTATAGAGGCCCTTGGGTTAAGCAATATCATCCTTCGGCAACTCGATGTCATGGAGGTCTCTCCAGACTTTGGGCAATTCGATTACATTATCGCCCATGGGCTGTACTCGTGGGTTCCTCCTGCCGTCCAGGACAAGCTTTTAGCAATTTGCCAGGCGAACCTTGCCCCTAATGGGATCGCCTATGTGAGCTACAACACTTACCCTGGCGGTCATCTCCGGCAAATGGTTCGTGAGATGATGCGCTTCCATACCCGGCGCCTGAGCGCTCCTGTGCAACGAATCGCCCAAGCTCGCGCCTTGCTTCACTTTCTTTCGGAAGCGCAGCCGGAATCCGAAGCCTATGGCGCATTGCTCCAAGAAGAACTGAAACGCGTGACTTCGAACAAGGATGGATATCTCTACCACGATGACTTAGCCGAGATAAATACTCCAGTCTATTTTCATCAATTCGTCGAGAGGGCGGCGCAGCATGGCCTGCAGTACCTGGCGGAAGCCGATTTCTTTGAGATGCAGGACCATATGTTTCCTGCGCAGATGGCCGAAACCCTGCGCCAGATGGCGCACCAACAAGTTCTTCTTAAAGAGCAATACGCCGACTTTCTGAAATGCCGAAAATTTCGCCAGACGCTGCTTTGCCATCACAACGTGCAGCTCGATCGAACGTTGGCGCCGGAACGGCTGACCAGTTTTTATATCGCTTCGTCGGCGCAACCTATTGCCACGTATCCAGATATACATTCATCGGCCATAGAGGAATTTCGCAGTATTAAAGGGCAGGCCCTCGCAACCAACCATCCTTTGGTGAAAGCCGCTATGCTGTGTTTGGGAGAGGCATGGCCTCGCTCTCTCCATTTTACTGAGTTACTTGCTCGAGCACGAATCCGTCTCGGGCTGGGGTCGGGAGACCGCGGGATGCGCAGTACACAAGAGGTGCTCATCCTTAGTGACATGCTGCTGCAAGCTTATGGGAAGAATCTCGTAGAGTTGCATGTCTATGCTCCAGAATTTGTGACAGAAGTGAACAACTACCCGATCGCCAGCCCGCTCGCACGGTTGCAGATCCAGCATGACGCTATGGTCACCAATTTGTGTCATGGGTGTGTATGTGTGGAAGATCTGTTGGGCAAACAATTATTGCTGCTGTTGGACGGAACCCGCGATCGCACTGCGCTTCTCAACGAACTGATGGCCTTAGTACAATCAGGCGCTGCAACTATACAAAGAGAAGGCCGGCCCATTACTGATCCGCATGCACAACGGCAGCTCCTTGCTGAGGGGCTCGAACAAAAACTGGCGGAGCTAGCTCAGCTTGCTCTATTGGTTGGATGAGCGGCAGAGAGCAAATTTATGGAAAACAAACCAGGACATTCCCGGGAGTTTGTGACCGCAAACGTTGAACTCGGCGGTCCTGACTGGCGGTTACGGGCCCAGGTTTCAGTTCCGAAAGGCCCGATGCAGCTTAGCGAGCTACTCCCGCTGGTTCAGTCGTTTGCGGACGCCGTTATTCACTCAACCGTGAAAGTGGTTGAGGAGCAGGGACAGAAGATCTCTTGCAAAAAAGGCTGTAGCGCCTGTTGTCGGCAGCTGGCGCCAATTGCCGAGACTGAAGCCAGACATATCCGCAATATCGTTGAGGCGCTGGCTGAGCCTCGGCGGACGGTGATTCGCACCCGCTTCGCCGAGGCTTGCCAACGGTTGGAGAAGGCGGGCTTACTAGAACAACTGCGCCACGCCGACCAGCTAACAGAAGGTGACCGGCGAGCGTTGGGGCTAAAATATTTCGCACAGGGTATTCCTTGCCCTTTCCTGGAAGATGGAGCCTGCTCGATTTACGCCGATCGACCAATCGCTTGTCGGGAGTATCTTGTGACCTCGCCGGCCGAGAACTGTACGCAACCAACGCCAGAAACTATCCAGCGCGTCAAAACACCTCTCCAGGTATGGACTGCCCTGGCTCGTTTGGACGCGCCGTCACCATTAGCACCCGTCTCTTGGGCGCCTTTGATCCTGGCCCCAACATGGGCAGCGGCGCACTCAGACGAACCTCTTCCTCGCTCTGGACCCGAATTGTTGCAAGAGCTATTCGGACATCTAAGCAAAGCAGGCCGTCCGCCGACCCAGCCAGAAGCAATTGAGGAGAGCGCTTGATCGCCAGCCGCCGTTAGCAGGCCGGTTACAAGGATTTGACAACAGAAAGGAACTTGTGCGTCTTTCCCTCTTGGAAATACGAGCCGATTAAGTGGTACAAGACAAACACACGAAGCACGGAAATGTCTGTCTCTTTTCTTTCTTAAAAACCGGGTATATACCTCGCCCCATATGAGCTATCACAGTTGTTGCGGTGAGGATTGGAGTATGTTGTATGGCAAGAGCTGACGAGATCAGTATTGTCCCTTCGATCTTAGATCGACTCCTTGATGATGAGCCCGACGCACCATACGAGCCCCTTCCTCGGCGTTTTCAGAATGTGTCCCAGTTAAAGCGGTCCGTTGCTCGTGATCTAGAGGCGCTCCTCAACACCCGCCAGGAAATCCTGGCGGCATTGCCCCCAGAGTTCACAGAACTGAACCGCGCGCTGGTGACATATGGACTCCCAGACTTTACCTCGTTAAATCTGTTGCATCAGCGCGACCGCAATCGCATCCGTTGGGCGCTGGAGCAGGCGATCGCGCTGTTTGAGCCACGGCTCAAACAGACGCGGGTTGTCCTTGAGGACCAACGTCAGAATGACCGCGCCTTGCGGTTTCGCGTTGAGGCGGTGTTACATGTTGAACCAGCATCGGAGCCGGTTACATTCGATGCAGTCCTCCGTTTAAATACTCAAGAGTACGTTGTACAAGGTCAATCCTAATGCCTGCTGATTTACTTCTCACCTATTACGAGCGCGAACTTACTTTTCTCCGGCACATGGGGGCGGAGTTTGCCGCCAAGTATCCGAAGATTGCGAGTCGGCTCCTTCTTGAGGCGGAAAAATGTGAAGATCCACATGTCGAGCGCTTGATCCAGGCCTTTGCCTTCCTTGCTGCGCGAATTCACCATAAACTCGACGATGAGTTTCCAGAAATCACTGACGCCCTGCTCAATGTCCTCTATCCGCACTATCTGGCGCCGTTGCCGTCGATGTCAATCGTGCAGTTTATGCTCGATCCCACGCAAGGGAAACTCACAAGCGGCTATGACATCCCGCAAGGCGCCAGGCTCTACTCCCAGCCGATCAATGGCGCGCCTTGTCGGTTTCGGACCTGTTATCCAGTTACCCTCTGGCCGATTGAGGTTGCTTCCGCACAGTTTGATGCTCCAGATCGTGTGAGCCCTGCTCCCAAGGCGGCGGCAGCAATCAGATTAGAGCTGCGCTGCCTTAGCGGGACGACCCTTGCTGAGTTGCAACTTGACCACCTCCGCTTTTTCTTGCATGGCGAGAGTCAGCTCGTCTATATGCTTTACGAATTGTTATTCAATAATACCTGTCAGGTGCAGCTGCATCCTCTTGGAGGGCGAAAGGATGCTAAACCGATCGTGCTTCCTTCTCGCTGTTTGCGGGCTGTTGGTTTCGGCGCTGATGAAGGGCTACTGCCATACACGCCGCGTTCTTTCCTCGGGTATCGCTTGCTGCAGGAGTATTTCGCGTTTCCAGAAAAGTTTCTCTTTTTTGATTTGTGTGCATTAGACCGTGCAGTCCGGGCCAGATTTCGCGATGGGATAGAGGTATTGATCTTCTTAGATAAACCGCCGCGACTAGAACAGCCGATCGGCGCTGAGACCTTTCGCTTGGGTTGCTCCCCTGTGGTGAACTTATTCGAACAAGTGGCTGAACCGATTCGTCTCACCCATGCGGAAACGGAGTACCGCGTCATCCCTGATGTTGGGCTCCAACAGGCCACCGAGGTCTACTCAGTCAATTCTGTCATCAGCACCTCACCCTCTTTTCCTGAACCGATTGTGTTCGAGCCCTTCTATTCTTTTAAACATGCCGCGGACCGTGAGCAGCAGCAGGCGTTTTGGTACGCCACGCGCCGACCATCGCCCAAAAAGGGAGACGCAGGCACCGAGGTCTACCTCTCCTTGGTCGATCTGAACTTTCGCCCGACCCTGCCTGCGGTCGAAACCCTTACCGTCCATGTGACATGCACCAATCGGGATCTACCAGGAAGGTTGCCGTTTGGTGGGGAACGGGGAGACTTTGAATTGGAAGGGGCTGCGCCGCTCTCGCGCATCCGCTGCCTCAAGAAGCCGACAGAAACTCTTCGACCTTCTTTACGGAGAGGGGCGCAATGGCGTTTGATCTCCCATCTCTCGCTCAATTATTTGTCTATTTGCGAAGGAGGACGGGAAGCGCTCCAGGAGATTCTAAAACTGTACGACTTTTCCGATTCAAATGTTATCCACCAGCAGATTGCTGGAATTCGCGCCGTGACCAGCCGGCGAGTGGTTGGCCGTCCGGCGTCGTTCCCCTGGAACGGTTTCTGCCGGGGAATCGAAGTCACCGTCGAGTTTGATGAAGAGAAGTATGTCGGGAGCGGTGTCTTTCTGTTTGCTGCGGTGCTCGAAAAATTTCTTGGTCTTTACGCCTCCCTTAACTCCTTTACGCAACTGGTTGCCCTAACGAAACAACGTGAGGAGCCTCTGAAACGATGGCCACCCAGAGCAGGCGAACAGATCCTTCTGTAGCAGAAGAGCTGCTGGAGGAGGGGTACCGATTCGACTTCTTCGAGGCGGTGCGCGTCCTCGAGCGTCTGTACCCGCATCGCCGGCCAGTGGGGCGCGAAGCGCGACCGTCCGAGGAAGTTGTGCGGTTCCGCGCCCG
Organism: Candidatus Methylomirabilota bacterium; assembly: GCA_035575235.1. GTDB lineage: Bacteria > Desulfobacterota > Binatia > Bin18 > Bin18 > SYOC01. The sequence continues at coordinate 25,779 of DATLYA010000030.1, read as the reverse complement.
GCAGTCACTAACATTTCCGCCCAGCGCGATCTACGAGCTTACTGAACCTGAAGATGGGAAGAGGCCTGTAGAGATGACTGTCGCGTTCATGGGACTCACCGGTCCGCTTGGCGTGCTGCCGCGTCACTACACTGAGCTGCTCTTAGAACGCGCCAGGCGCAAGGACTATGGGCTGCGGGACTTCCTTGATCTCTTTAATCATCGTCTCATCTCGCTCTTTTATCGCGCCTGGGAGAAATATCGTTTCCCCATTTCCTATGAGCGCGCCGTGGCGAAGGGAGCGGACTATGATGAGTTCTCCCTGAATCTTTTCGATCTCATGAGTATGGGAACGCAGGGATTGCGAGGGAGGCTCGAGGTCGGAGATGAGGCGCTCTTGTTTTATGCGGGTTTGCTGGCCCAGCATCCGCATTCCGCCAGCGCGCTGACAGGTATCCTGCGGGATTATTTTGAAATCCCAGTTGAAGTGGTGCAATTTGTCGGTCAGTGGCTGCTGCTCTCGAAAGAGAACCGCACGCGCCTGGGCGGTGAGGCCAATAATACACTCGGAGTGAACGCAATTGCCGGCAATCGCATATGGGACCAGCAGGCGCGCTTTCGGCTGCGCCTTGGGCCGCTAACTTTTGCCGAGTTTCACCGGTTTTTACCGGCAGGTAAAGCGTTTCGGCCCCTGGTCCAGTTCACGCGTTTTATTGCCGGCCAGGAGTGTGACTTCGATGTGCAGCTTATCCTCAAGGCCGAGGAGGTGCCCGCGTGCCGCCTTGGCGAACAGGGAGCGCGCGCCCCGCGCCTGGGATGGACGACGTGGCTAAAAACAAAGGAGTTCACAAAGAACGCAGAAGACGCAGTCTTTGCCGGGAACCTGACGCAGCTCGGAGCAATACCGGACGAGTGAGGGAGGACACACGATGAACGTGAGCCTGAAGTCGCTGATTGGCAAACTCAATGACACCTGCCGTGCTGCCTTAGAAGGAGCGGCAGGGCTTTGTCTATCTCGTACAAACTATGATGTGGATATCGAGCACCTGCTGCTAAAGCTTGGCGAAGCCAATGATGCCGACCTGACTCGCATTCTACGTTACTACGAAGTAGACGCTGCACGGCTCACGAAAGACGTCACTCGCGCCCTTGATCGGCTCAAAACCGGTAATGCTCGCACCCCTGCTCTCTCTCCCCGCATTCCGCGGCTCATCGAAGACGCCTGGTTGCTGGCGTCTATCGAGTACGGCGCAGCACAGGTCCGCTCTGGGCATCTGGTGCTGGCGCTGCTGACGAACGAGGATCTCGCGCGTTTGGCCCGGGAGATCTCAAGAGAATTCGATAACATTTCCGTTGAGTCGCTCAAAAAAAACTTTGCCGATCTCACCGCCGGCTCGGCGGAGGATAAACGTGCAACGAGCATTGGCGTTCCAGCGCCGGCTGAGTCTCTCACCCCCGCGGTTGGCTCAAGCGGGAAAACTCAGGCGTTGGACCAGTACACTGTCGACCTGACAGCGAGAGCCCGCAAAGGCGATATTGATCCTGTCCTTGGGCGGGACTTTGAAATCCGGCAAGTCATCGATATTCTCACCCGCCGGCGGCAAAACAATCCCATCCTGACTGGTGAAGCCGGCGTGGGCAAAACCGCCGTTGTTGAGGGTTTTGCTCTGCGAGTTGCGAAAGGTGATGTGCCGACGCCGCTCAAGAACGTTGCCGTACGGACGCTGGATCTAGGCCTGCTGCAAGCCGGCGCCGGCATCAAAGGCGAATTTGAAAACCGCTTGAAATCGGTGATCGAAGAGGTGAAAGGGTCGCCGCAACCGATTATTCTTTTTATTGATGAAGCGCACACCATGATTGGCGCCGGCGGTCAGGCCGGACAAAATGACGCGGCCAATCTCCTCAAACCCGCTCTGGCTCGTGGTGAACTCCGCACGATTGCTGCTACGACCTGGGCCGAGTACAAAAAATATTTCGAGAAGGACGCCGCGCTGGCGCGACGCTTTCAGGTGGTGAAAGTCGAGGAGCCGACTGAAGCACAGGCCATCATCATGATGCGCGGGCTCACCGAGTCGCTGGAGAACCATCATAAGGTGCGTATCCTGGACGAGGCGGTTGAGGATGCGGTCAAGCTCTCGCATCGCTATATCACCGGACGTCAACTCCCTGATAAAGCGGTGAGCGTGCTCGACACGGCCTGTGCTCGGGTTGCTCTTGGACAGGCGGCCACGCCGCCGGCGCTTGAAGATGCGCAACGGCGGATCGACCAACTCACTGTAGAGATTGGCGTGTTGGAGCGCGAAACGATCACCGGCGCCAATCACCAAAAACGGATTGACGAATTAAAGGCGGCCAGGGCGAGCGAGGAAGAAAAACGGGCTCGCTTGCAAATGCAGTGGGAAAAGGAGCGTGAGATCATCGCCCAGCTTCACGATATCCGTGCGCAACTCGAAGAACGCGCCCGCAGAGGCGAGTCGAACGGCGGTGGCGTGGCGACACAGCGCGCCGAGCTCAATCGACTAAACCAAGAGTTGGAAAAGGTGCAAGGAGAGACGCCCCTGATGCAGGCCTGTGTGACTTCGCAGACTATTGCTGAGGTGATTTCTGGCTGGACGGGCATTCCAGTTGGCAAGATGTTAACCGACGAAATCAAGACGGTGCTGTCGCTCAAGGAGCGGCTGGAACAACGAGTGATTGGACAATCTCTTGGGTTGGAGGCTATCAGCCAGCGCATCCGCACGGCGCGTGCGAACCTCACCGACCCGCGTCGTCCCATCGGAGTGTTCTTACTGGTTGGACCGAGCGGTGTGGGCAAAACTGAAACGGCTCTGACGCTGGCGGACACCTTGTATGGTGGTGAGCGCAACCTGATTACCATTAACATGAGCGAGTACCAGGAGGCGCACACGGTTTCGTCTCTGAAAGGTTCGCCTCCGGGGTATGTCGGCTACGGCGAAGGCGGCGTGCTCACTGAAGCCGTGCGCCGTAAACCGTACTCAGTCGTGTTGCTGGATGAGGTGGAAAAAGCCCATCCAGACGTGATGGAGCTCTTTTACCAGGTGTTTGACAAAGGGACTTTGGAGGATGGGGAAGGACGTGAGATTGACTTTAAAAATACGGTGATTTTGCTCACGTCCAATGTCGGGACGGACACAATCATGAAGCTCTGCGCCGACCCTGACACCATGCCTGATCCAGCGGGTTTGGTGGAGGCGTTGCGCCCCGAGTTGCTGAAAGTGTTCAAACCTGCCCTGCTCGGTCGCATGGTCGTTGTGCCGTATTACCCAATCAGCGACGCCGTCATGCGCGAGATCATCAAATTACAGCTGAGCCGTATTGGCCGTCGCCTGGCGGAAAATCACGGGGCGCAGTTTAGTTACGACGAAGCAGTCATCACGGCAATCGCCAATCGTTGCAAAGAGGTCGAGAGCGGCGCGCGCAATGTCGATCACATTCTTACACGCACCTTGCTGCCGGAGATGTCAAGTGAATTTCTCGCACGGATGGCGGCTGGCCAGGCGGTCTCGCAGGTGCACGTATCGGTGAACGCCCAGGGCGCGTTTCAGTATCAAATTGAGTGAATTTCTTTGGACGCTAGGAGCAATGAAATAATCGTCTGTCCTGACATCATTCGGCGCAGGTGCAAAACTCCTCGCAAGAGGAAGGGGAAGAGCAACATCTTTTGAGAACAGGTCTTCAATTTTTGAAGATGAAAGGGATTGAAGACGAGAGCGCCGATCAGCTCATGGGGGGGCCCTTTAGTTCTCACTCTTTTCTTTCCGTCGCCCCGCGCAGGAATGGTAAGGAGATGCGGCAATGCCTTTTCGCTTGATCATTGACGGCAGTAGAGACGGTCTCCGGCATGCTCCGAACTACTACCGGACGTTTCCGCGGGAGCCATCTCCGGAAGGGGCGATGACGCTGAGCCCGCAGACTACCGTTGTTCTTACCAACACTTCTCTGGAGGTAGTTCTCGACGAGATGATGGCGGCGGGGACTGGGGGGACAGTCATGATCGTCTGCCATGCCTACCAACAGGGAATGCTTATGTCTCTGGTAGGCGGTAACTCCGCACATTGCGACGTTTCGGGCTTAAAGCTGGTGGACAAATTGGCCGACGCGGAGGCCAAAGTTGCCGAAATCAGAAGAATGTCAGAGAAAACGGAACAGGAACAGAAAACCAAAATTGAAAAATGGAAAGAGCTTATCAATAGCATCAAGCCAGAAACGGTCACAGGAGACTTCACATTGACTGAGGCCGAACGGAAATATCAGAACGACATAGTGCCCGCTTTTCTAAATCCCCTTGGACTGCCGGATCTTGCTACATTTCGCCGCCTCATGGCTAAGATTCAGAATGTGCGGAGGCTGAGATTGGAGCGCATTGAATTCCGGGCTTGTAATATTGGCGGAGACACGACGACCATGAATTTCCTCAAGAAGTTCTTTGGCTGCTCGAAACTCCTGGCGCCAACAGTGGGAACCTTTTTCCTGGGCAATATATCGCCCGATGCTCTGGAGGCAGCAGCCGCCGTACTGACAAGTGATCCAACAGGCGACCTGTGGCTGAACCCGAATCGCGGCGGGGAACGGGGAAGGGTCCTGGGCAACGCCCGCCGCCCAGGTCCGGCACCAACACATACATACAATGGCGGTAGCTGGGCGGATCCTTTTGAGGATATGCTCCGGAATCTACCCGCGGAAGACTCCAGCCGTGGATTTTGGCGAGTTGACATCCAAAGCGTTCAGCTTCCTGGGAGTGGTATCCAGGGAAGCACGGGTAGGCGCACCGTGACGCACTTCATGCTTGCCGTGGCGATTCGCGAACCATCAGCTTTTCATTATGAGGGCCGTCTCGTGACCCCCCTTACTGCCCGGGGTGCTATCCCTTGGGCCGATGTCCAGCAATTTGTTAATGTCTTGATCATGCCGAATTCGGGCTATACCCAAGGCCCTTTCCCGCTCGCCGGCTTCTGGACACCAGGCCCTCATTACGTTAAGCAGGTGTTCCCCGACGAGGTTGAGATAGAAGTGATGGCGAATACGGCTCTGCCATTCGTCCTGGCCAACGAGCCAAAGTATTTGACTTATATCAAGAGAGTTTAGCTAGGTCAGGCTGTGACCCAGCGGCGCTGATATGCCCTTTGCACTGCCAGAAGAACTTTGACTCGGTGCTTGACAAGTTGACAAGCCGATAAGCGGCCGGGACGAGTTTGCTGACGGGATGGGGGGGACGAAGCCACTTGGGAAACGGAACCTCTCATCTCTTACGCAGAAGAGGATATGTGAGCTATGCCAGAGTACACTCAGGAACACAGACCGATAGCGGTCTTTACCCCCTTAGGCGATGATGTTTTGCTTTTGGTGGGATTCGGAGGACAAGAGAGCATCTCGCAGCTCTTTCACTTTCAGCTTGATCTCCTGGCGAAAAATTCGACGCCAATACCTTTTGATAAACTCCTCGGTCAGCCGGTGGCGATTCGCCTGAATTTGCCGGACGGCAAAGCCCGGGCGATTCATGGCCTCTGCATGCGGGTGAGTCAAGGCGAGCAAGACTTTACCTTTACCGCTTACCGTATAGAAATCGTGCCGCAACTGTGGCTGCTGACGCGTATCGCCCGGAGTCGAATTTTCCAACAAATGACTGTCCCGGATATTTTGAAGAAAGCCCTGCAAGGGATCGATGTGAGCTTTGAGCTGCAAGGAGCCTTCCACCCGCGAGATTTCTGCGTACAGTACCGGGAGACGGATTTTAACTTTGTCAGCCGTTTGATGGAAGAAGAGGGCATTTACTACTTCTTCAAACATACCACGGATGGGCATCACATGGTGGTGGCCAACACCCCACAGAGCCATAGCGACCTGCCCAACGGCAGTCAGATTATTTACGAAGAACTGACAGGCGGCCAGCGGGAAGAGGAGCGCATCTACGAGTGGGAAAAAACTCAAGAGCTGCGGTCCGGGAAGTATACCTTGTGGGATCACCACTTTGAGTTGCCGCATAAACACTTGGAAGCTGAAAAGGCCACCCTCGATAGCGTGCAGGTCGGGCGGATGAGCCATAAACTTCAGGTGGGAGGAAACAATCAGCTTGAGATTTACGATTGGCCCGGTGAATATGCTCAGCGCTTTGATGGCGTTAATCCTGGTGGAGGCGAGCGGCCAGCGGATTTGCAGAAGATCTTTGAGGACAATCGCCGCACCGTTGAAATTCGCATGCAGCAAGAAACGCTGCCCAGCGTGTTGATCCGCGGCGGCAGCAACTGTCGCCATCTGGTAGCCGGCCATAAGTTTACGCTCCAGCGCCACTTCAACGCCGATGGGCAGTATGTGTTGACCAGCGTGACGCACTCCGCGCGTATTTCCGGCGACTACCGTTCAGGGCAAGGCGGAGAATTTGTCTATTACAACACGTTTACGGCAATTCCCGCGGCTTTACCGTTCCGCCCCCAGCGCGTCACTCCCAAACCTATCGTGCAGGGCGCACAGACTGCAGTCGTAGTCGGTCCCCCTGGGGAAGAGATCTTCACTGATAAATATGGACGAGTGAAGGTGCAGTTCCATTGGGATCGTGAAGGGAAAGCCGACGCCAATAGCTCATGCTGGATTCGCGTTGCGCAAGTATGGGCGGGAAAACGGTGGGGGGCCATGTTTCTTCCGCGTATTGGACAAGAGGTCATCGTCGCCTTTGAAGAAGGCGACCCTGACCAGCCCATCATTATTGGCAGTGTTTACAATGCCGAACAAATGCCCGCCTATCTCGGCCAGGGACCTGACGGGAAGCATCCTCATGATCCAAAGATCAGCGGTGTGAAGTCAAATTCAACGAAGGGGGGACAAGGTTTCAACGAGCTCCGCTTCGACGACACTAAAGGAAAAGAACAAATTTTTATCCATGCCGAATGCAACGAGGACATTCGGGTCAAAGGGGCTCTTTTTGAGACAATCACTGGTGAGGCGCCTGGCGAGGAGAGCGGGAGTGCGCACTTCAGTGTCAAGAAAGACCGGGTGACCCAGATTGGGGGCGACGACCACTACCATGTCAAAGGCGATTTGAATAGCCAGGTGGACGGAACAGTTTCGCTCACTGCAGGCGCAAATGTGGAAGAAAAAGTGGGGATGAAGCACGCCGTTGACGCGGGGATGGAGATTCACCTCAAATCCGGGATGACCCTGGTCCTTGAAGCCGGAATGCAGCTCACTCTAAAAGTGGGAGGAAACTTCATTGACATTAACCCTGGCGGCGTCTTCATTCAAGGGACGATGGTGATGATCAACAGCGGCGGCGCGCCCGGTTCGGGATCTGGCGCTTCTCCTCAATCACCTAAAGATCCGAAGGAAGCTGACGATGCGAAGGGGGGACAGAAAGATGAACCGCCGCCGCCTCCGCCCCCTCCGCCGCCAACATCGCTGAGCCCCGCTGCTCAAGCCATGAAGCAGGCAGCGCTGGCTGGCTCCCCATTTTGTGAGGCTGGGTGACCACAGACCGCCTAGCCCGTGAGGCTAACCAGATGGCAACAGAGAAAATCGTACAAGCAATCAGTCAGCATCTCTTTGAAGACAAGGACAGTCAGGTGTTCACGGTGTTGGATGGCGCATCTGTTCCAGACCTGCGCATGAGCCTGTACCGACATCAGCCAGAACATGTGTGCCTTTACCGTGGCGAGTTAGCGCCCGATATGGCGGAAGTAGCGCCGTACCTGGTTCGTCTGGAGTCAAACTCCGAGTTTACCAATTGGGTGTTGACTCAGGGGTGGGGACAGCATTGGGGCATTTTCGCCATTGCCTCGGCAGATCTCTTCCAGATGCGCCAGCACTTTCGCCGGTTCCTGACCGTCTATGACCCGAAGGGGAAGCCCCTGCTGTTTCGCTATTACGATCCGCGTGTGCTGCGCGTGTATCTGCCGACGTGCAATGCTGAAGAACTCGCCACTGTCTTTGGTCCAGTTTTGAGTTTCCTGTGTGAAGATGAAAACCCGAACGCGGCGTTACGCTTCCAAGCGGTGTCCGGTTCTTTACAGCATGTAAAACTGCAACTGATCTAAAAAGAAAAGAACATGAAGGAGGATGATTATGCCCCCAGCCGCAAGAGCTGGTGATCCACATGTTTGCCCTATGGTGACTGGAGTCGTCCCCCACGTCGGCGGTCCCATCCTGCCGCCAGGCTGTCCTACGGTGCTGATCGGTGGCATGCCTGCCGCGCGGGTTGGCGATATGGCTGTCTGTGCTGGTGGGCCCGATGTGATTGCCATGGGGTCGTTTACCGTTTTGATTGGTGGGCAGCCCGCCGCCCGCATGGGCGATATGACAGCGCACGGGGGAGTGATCGTGATGGGCTTGCCGACAGTAATGATTGGATAGCTATCCAGTTGTCCGCTGGAAAATTGGTCAAAGAGCAATATTTATGCTTCGTATTCGCGATGCGCAAATGCAAACTTTTCAGCAGGCAGCCATGGCCGCCTTTGAAACACGTATGGTCGAGCATCTGCGCACCTACTTTCCATGGCACTATCGCATGTGGGGGCCGGACACTACTCGCAACGTGGTGCGGTATGGTATGCAAAAAGCACAGGGCTATGGGCTTACGACTGAACGGCATATCTGCCTGTATCTGACGCTGATGGCGACGCTCGGGGGGAACTTCGATATTGATCCACAACTGCCATGGGCGAGCGCCGTGTTAGCCGATACAGCTGCTTTCGAGCCAACTGCACGGATTGACCGCTTGACGGCTCAAGCAATGGAGTTTCTTGATCGGACCGTAGGCAAAAATGATCACTATCTGAATCGAGCGTTGTTGCGGGTCCGCAATGAGTTGTCTGAGCTCATAGCAGATCCTTCTTATCCAGATTTACCGACACATGCGTTGGCGATGCTTGAGAGAATCTTTCCGCAAAAATACCACGCTGTGGGGGAAAGTCGCCTGCGGGAACTGGTGACTGACGGAGTTCGCCGAGCAGGAGACTACGGCATGACCGCGCGCCCAGGTCAACTCATCTTCATTGGGCTCATGTTCATGTTTGGCAGTGGGTTTGATCGGGATCCGCAACTGCCTGACTATGCCCTCATCCTCAAAAGTCCAAACTTCAATGCGCAAGAAAAAGCTGACAAGCTTCAGCAATTAGCATTAGACTATGTGGAAAAATGGATAACCTGGACTACTGCGGAGTCTCACAATGGGTAGTCGAAATGAGGCGATCCGTAACGCTCAGAATCAACCGAACTGCGCCCCTGGCAGTACAACGACTCCATGCCCGTCGAGGAGACCTATTGATGACCCTGCCGTCCAGGCAGCAATGAGGCAGGCTTGGACTGATTCGCAAGCAGGCGATCCGCACCAGCGGCACGAAGAAGGTGGGTACATCGTGAGGAATGCTGATGGTTCTCTCGGCGTAGAACGGTGGCCGCGAGGGGTAGGCGCGAGCATCACCCCTCCTCCTCGAGATGCGAATGGACGTTACAATGGGAAAGAGGTCTTAGGGGAGTTTCATACCCATCCGAATCCTCCCGTCGACGAACATGGGGCCCAGTGGACGCAGGGAGGGCATGCTGGGGATTGGAATGGTATTGCTCATGAAAACTACCCTGGAGAAAGTTACATCATAAGCAGAGATCATGTATGGGTCGTGTCGCCTTCTGGACAGCCGACACGTGACGCCTCAGGACAGGAGGTCCCATACGGTACTCGGGAAGGGACGATTGGCAATTAAAGGCGCTCTTCGTGTCTTTGTAGTCGGAATGCTCTATTCCTGGGTCGTCGCCCTTACCGCGGCGTGCGAACCTTTTGGGGCGAAGGAGGCAACATCAACTATGGAAGCTACTACGACAAAACAGGAAACTATAGAACACATCAAGGAACTAGCGCTCCAGGCAGTGAAGGATCAGCTTTCGTCCGATTATGAGTATGCGACGACAGTTGAAGATAGAGGGACCGCCTGGGAAGTGACAATTCTTCCGAAGGGCCGAGTGCGGGGTGGTGGGGCGCAGGTCACCGTTGCAAAAGACTCCCTAAAAGTCCTTAACATACAATTCTTACAATAATCCAGCTGAAACTTATGGGGCAAGGTGAACGTCTATGCGAACTCTGCGCGCGATCGCACCCTCATAGTCTTGTAGGCTGGACCATGACCCAGCCTGCTCGCTTCAGGTAAATGTCAGTGTCGAGGCGCTAGGGCAGTTCAAGGAGGCGACAATGGTCATGTTTAAGGCGCGCATGGTCGAAAACTTGTGCACCTTGCAGGAGTAAAAAAGAAGATGCTCAAAATTCGCCAAGAGCAACTAGATGTCTTCGGCACGCATGCACGGAGGCAGTTCGAGGAGCAGATGGTGACCCATGTGAAGCAGTTCTTTCGCGAGCAGTGTGACAGGTTAGGCTACTCCAAGGTTCGTGAGGTCGTTCGGTACGGCATCCAGCGGGCGGAGGACTACGGGATCACCAACAGGAGCGCCATCTGCAAATATCTCAATCTCATGTTTGCTTTCGGCCAGGATTTTGATAAAGACTCGCGCTTCCCGTGGGCGCGCTCGATCCTGGAAAGTCAAATGGGAGCTGTTGAGAAAGTGGAACACCTTTATGCCACAGCCATGACAAAGCTTGCTCAGGCGTGTGGGATCAACGGCGGTGCTCTCCGATAAGGAAAACGCTTATGGCTATCCCTCCAGACGAAGAAACGATGCGGTTAGCGGAAAAAGCAGCCGATACGCTGGGGAATGGGAACGTCTCAGATACGAGTGTGGGGTGCCTGCGCAAGCCGACAAGAGCTCAGGCGCTTGACGCTGTCTACAAAGACGCCGAACGACTTGGGGTAAAAGTCATAACTGATGCAGACCCCGAAATTAAGGCTTATATGGACAACGCGGCCAAACGGGAAGGAATTCCGCCCGAGGATATGCATGCAATTACTCTCGGAGACACCATTGTTATTCGGCAGCAACATGCTGATAACGTGAGGGTCCTACGCGAGGAGCTGATTCACACTCAGCAGCAGGCGGAGGGCTTTGCCGTTGGACCTGATCGAGATACTATTACTGAAATGGAGCTCGACGCGCGTCGCCAACTGTTGGAAAATAAAAAAAAGTGGGCTTTGACAGATGAGGAGGCAGCCGAGGTTGAGCGGGAGATTGCCGCCATAAAACAGAGAGGCAGGTATTAAGCATGGCTAGCGAACCGATTCCTAAAGTATTGCTTGATCGCAATCCTGATCTGCCGGCGATCCTGACAGCCATCGAGGAGTTCAAAGCGAATAAGCCGGTGACCCAACGATCTTCAAAGACTGGCGAACTCATGAGCGTAAAAGAGGATAAGGAGTTGGGGGTTTTGATTGTCATCTGCGATGGCCGCGTCGTCTACCGCTCCCGCCGTACGCCGAGTGAGTCGCCTGAGACTTCGGCCTCCCGTATATCAGTGAATGAGAAGCGCCCCCCTACGTAGCGGTTCGTCAACTCAATCCCTGAGCAAGAGAACACCCCCAACTGCAGGTGAGAGGAACTTGGAGAGTAGAAAAGCCTGCAGGCTAGGTCATGCAGCCGGCCTGCTTGTCTTTTTCGCTAAAAGGAATTGGGGTTTATACTTTGTGAAGCCTACAGCTACGGAGGCCAGACGCCGCTTGCAACGGGGGGCAGTGCGGCGCCCAAGCAGCCCAGACGACACAGGAAGGAAGTCTTTTTTCGTATGGGAAACTGCCGTGAAGGAGGCTCTCAAGCTCGTGGGATACGCCTCTTTCCATAGAGTTCTTGCGAGTCTCGTTCCTGGCGTCGCTCTTGTCTTTGCTGTCTCATCAACCCCTCAGGTCTTATCTGAGGAGCCTCTGCCGCCGCCTCCGCTGGTCTTGCAGGGCCATCTTCAGGTGAATGTCAATGTCGAGACCGCGCGGGTCAGTCTGAACGGTAGAGAGGTGGGAACGGCGCGCATGGACTCGCCGCTCAATATTCGCAACGTGACTGCTGGCGCGATGCGGGTACGGGTGGAAGCCGTAGGTTATGCTCCAGTAGAACGAGTGGTGGAAGTCCCTGTTGGCGCTTGGAAACAAGAAGCGTTTATTTTGTATCCAAGCGAATCAGCTTCATCCTCGCCTTCGGTTGCTTCAGCTCCCCCAGACGAGGAACCGTCTTTGCCTGCGAGTGAAGTGGCAGAGGAGGCGCGAGAACCCCATCAGGAAGAGATCGCCACAGGGCGAGTTCCAGATACCCCGCAAAAAGCGAAAGCATTCTATATCGAACAGGCGGAAGCGGCGAAACAGGCTCAGCGTTGGGCCCAGGCGGAAACGTATTATGAGCGCGCGCTGGAGATTGACCCTCAAGATAACGCCGTCAATGCCGCACTCTTTGCAGTGAAGGAAGCACGGTGGAAGGAAGAAGGCCAGTCTGTTGTTATGTTGGCCTCGTCACGTATGCAACTTATTATGTTTACGCCGTATCGCAGTCGATTCTCCATGGTTCCTCGACAGACGCGATTCTTTGCCGTGCAGGTGAAAGTGGCGACAGCTGACGAATCGGCGCTGCGTTATCAGTGGCGAGTTGATGATCGTCCAGTGTCTGGCCGTGAGATGTATGAGTTTGTCAACCCGGCAATTGGCGTCCACGAGATTTCGGTGACTGTAGAAGCGCCGTCTGGCGCTCGCCTGAGTAAAAGTTGGACGGTAGAGGTGCGAAAGGAAGAGGATGAGGAGGCAACTAATGGCAAGGGGCAGACAGCGAAGCAATATTCACGTGTTCCCCTCTACCCGCCACGGGTGGAAACTTTTGACGTAAAAGACGCCATTGTCAGCATGGACCAAAAACAACTGACAGTCACCGGGAAGGTGCGCAATATCGATCAAGATAGCGCTGAGAATGTGGCCGTATGGGTCACAGCCCTGGATAGCCAGGGTCGTCCTGTGCTGCGCCGCATTGGGTTACCAAAACCGCAGCCGCTCGGCTCGAAGGAAGTTGGTGTTTTTTCCGTCTCTATGGAGAATCATCCTGCAATCGTCCGCTTTCATGTAGAATCCGTTAGTAAATAGCCGTCCCAGGCGCTCCTATGATTCGGCCCTGAGGCCATGCTCCGCTCAAGGCGCGCCTTGAGCGGATTCTGCAAGGATACACCGTCATCTACGCCGGAGTCGCATTCGTCAGGGGTTATTTGCCGACGGTCCGACATCCAGATTCGCCACTTGCGCCCGGCGGTTTTTTTGCCGGCCTTCTTCTGTGTCATTACTGGCGACAGGATGGGTCTCGCCATAGCCGACAGGAAGAAGCCGTGTCTCATCCACGTGCTGATGATCTGCGAGGTAACGCACCACACTATTGGCCCGGCGCACGGAGAGAGCTTGATTATAAGCGTCACCGCCAACGCTATCGGTATGACCCTCAATGCGGAAACAATATGGACTGAGATATGGAGAATTGAGGGCTTCTCCGAGTTGATCTAGATCCTTTTTTGCTTCTGGTGACAATTCGTGGGAGTTAAAGGCAAAATGAACTTCAAAGCTGGCGACTGCCTTAGGCGTCACTCCCCGCACATCCTTGAACTCTTGACAGTGGGGTTTTCCTGCAATCGGTTCAACCCCTTTGTTAAGATTGAGAGCGTCAATAAAAGCTTTCGAGGTCGGCTTCTCAATAAAATGTATCTGCGGTTGGTCTTGCGCCCTACTGCTCGCAGCGTAGAGCAGCAAGCACCCTGCTCTTATCAGCTTCGCTATCACGCGCTTGTTGACCATGATGGTTCCTCCCACTTCCAGTAAAACTAGAGTAACGGCCTTATGAAAGAGTAGAAAAAACATGCTACCGAATTTAGAAACCGATTTAGGACAATCGCAACGAAATGTCAACAAATTTCTTCTTCTTCGCCTCCTGAAGATTTCTCTTGACAAAGAAGGGGAAAGGACGATTTGATAGGCGAGACACTTGAGTGAGAAAGGGAGATCTTCGTGCCAGTGCGAGGAGCCGCAAGAACGGATGTAGGCAAAGTGCGCCTGACGAATGAAGATGCCTTTGGGTTCTTTCCCGACACTGACTTCTATGTTGTTGCTGACGGCATGGGGGGCCATGCTGGTGGAGAAGTGGCCAGCGCGGTCGCCGTGGAGGCGATGCACGCATCGTTGCAACAGACGCGCGACGAGGATTTGACAGCTGCGTTTGACCAATACGGACGCTCGTCAGTAGCGGGGCGGCGTTTGCTTATCGCCGTAGGGGAAGCAAACAACCAAATTTTTGCTAAGAGTCAACAAGATCCTGGTCTGGCGGGCATGGGGACGACGATTGCTGCTGTCCTATTTGAAGGCCGCAAACGCCAGGTGTGTATCTGCCACGTGGGCGATAGCCGTGTCTTCCGCATCCGCGCTGATGGTATTGAACAGTTGACGGAAGATCATACGCTCGTACAGCAACTTGTCCGCGACGGAAAAATCACCCCGCAACAAGCCCAAACCTATCCGCATCGTCATGTGTTGTTACAAGCATTAGGGACGAACCCCGTGGTCGAACCGACGTTGCGAATCGAGGAGTCTCGACCGGACGATGTCTTTGTGTTGTGTAGCGATGGCATTCACGGAGCCGTAACAGAAGAGGAAATGCTGAACATTGTGCTGCAAGCGCACCATGACCCGCGCCGCATCTGTGATGCGCTCGTGGAATTGGCTAATCAGCGCGGCGGGTCTGATAACTGTACGGCGATTGTCTTATGGTGGGAGCAGAATGACGCTGAGTAAGCCAGCGATACTTGCGTATGATGGCGATGCATTATGAGCAGAGTCATTTCCCACGTCTATGAACAACTCGGGGAACTGGGGCAAAGCGATCAGGCTACCGTTTACAAGGTGCGTCATAGCAAGCAGCAAACCGTCTTCGCCTTAAAGGCATGGCCTGTTCAGTTGTTTGAACACGCGGAGAGTGTGGCCCGTTTTAAGCAAAGAGCGCAGCTGCTGACCGGCCTGCGGCATCGGAATATTGCGCAAGTGTTTGGAAGCGGGCAGGATGAGACGCTCAACGTCTTGTACATTGTCATGGAATATATTCAAGGAAAAACCTTGAAGCACTGTTTGGAGGAACAAGGACCATTCCGATTGTCGGAAGTGTTGGAAGTCATGCGCCAGGCCGCCAGTGCGCTCGCCTCTGCCCATACGCTTACCCCGCCGGTGATTCACCGTAACCTTAAACCCACAAATATTATGATCGAGGATATCACTGGACGAGTGGTAATCGTAGACTTTGGCGTTGTTGAAGAGCTGAAAGCGGCAAGCCGTGGGCGGACGCAGGTTGGGCGTATGCCTGGCGCTGGAAAGTACGCCGCTCCTGAGCAATTGCGCCAGGAGCCTCTCACTGGCAGTGCTGACGTCTATGCGCTTGGCATGATGATGTACGAGATGTATACAGGAACCCAGTTTTTTGCTGACCTGGACGACAAGGCCGTTCTGGCCCGGGTCCTGTCTGACCCACGCGAGTATGAGCCGTATTTTGCACGCTCCACGCCGGCGGCGTTTGTTTCTCTGGTGAAGAAATCCATTGCCAAGACGCGGGAGAAGCGTTACCGTGGCATGGCGGATTTTCTGAATGACCTGGAGGCCTGCTGGTGGGCGCTCGACGAAACACGAACCGTCGTGTTACAACCCCCAGCCGTTGTCCAGGCGCCAACTCCGTCGCTTCCGGCGCAGGAGAGTCTTGCCGATATCGAGGCGCAGCTCCACCAGCTCACGACGGAACGCCAACGGCGGGCGGCGACGTCGAGCCAGGCTCAGGTCAAGGAGGTCAGAGCGCGCGCTGAGCGAGTGGATGCACAGCGGTGGGCGGCGACGGTATTTACACAAGGTGTCGATCGACAAGAGAGAGGAGACGCCTCTTTTCACGACCAGCACTATCCTGCTGCACACGAAGCCTATCAAGAGGCGATCTCCTTATTTACTCAGGCGCTGCAGGAAGCGACGGTAGCTGCCACCTCGCATGACGCTGAGCGAGCGCGACTCGAGGCCAGTGCGGCGAAAAATGACGCTGAACAGCACGCCGCGAATGAGCGGGCGACTTCATTGTACTCACAAGCGCTAACACTGTATTTACGGGCGGAAGACCTGTGGCGGAGTCGAAGCTTTCCAGAAGCGCAGGTATGCTTTAGGGAAGCTCAACCTCTTTTCGAAAAAGCGAAGGAGCTCGCTCTTCAGGAAGCGCGGCGTGAAGAAGTGATGGAGGCCCAGCGACAGGCGCGCGCTGCGAAAGAAGCGGCTGTGTACGACGGCGCGGACTCCCTGGCTGGATCATTGTTGCGGGAAGCAGTGGAGTGCGAACAACGCGCGGTCGCCGCGCTAGAGCAAGGAGATGTGAGTGAGGCAAAGGAAGCGTATCTCACAGCGCGGCACAAATACGAGTCTGCGCAACGACAGGCCCGGGTCGAGCAACAACGCCAATTGAGCGCCGAAGTCGCTGCGCGACACGGAGGAGAAGCGCCGGCACGCTCAGAGCTTGACGTGACGGAGGTCGGGCTTGCCCCCCTTGCGCGCCATGAGGAGGCGCCGCCCTGTCGCCAAGCGATTTCGCCCTCTAACGAAGGACGAGGGGCGTTGGCGGATGAATGCGAAGCCACCGAGGTGACTGAACGGCCAGCAGCCTTGGAGGAATCTTTTACTATCCTCAAGCAGGCGCAAGGCGCAGCGCAACGCGCGCAAGCCCGCGCCCGAGAGCTGCTGGAACAAACTACATCCCTTCATAAGCAGAGCAGTGAAATCGTGCGGAAGGCGATTGCCTTAGGCGACCATTTCTTGCAACGGGAAAAATATAAAGAAGCAACAGGTTCTTATGAGGCGGTGATTTTGTTGGTGGAGGCGCTGGCTCAGACAACGGAAGAAGAACTAGAATTTATGCAGACGGCCGACAAGTCTACGACGCAGGTTGTTGGTCGTGAGGATCTTGTCTCTTTGCCGTCGCCTCGGCCAGTCCATCCGGCGCTGTTTCGCACGGTTGTGTTTAGCAAGTATGCGCTGCTCAGCTTAGCCTGCCTGCTTCTCGTGGTTGGGGTATATTTTCTGCGTGGACGCTTCTCCAGTGCGTATTCTTCCACCCCTCCGTTGCCGTTGCAAGAGACAAGCAGAGCAGAGGAAACGCTTCCATCGTCCCCTGAACCGTCGCCTTCGCCTCTTGCTTCTTCACCTGGCGCCATGCTGCGCCTGACGGACGCCTCACCAAAAGAAGGCGAGCTTCCCTTACGCGAGGGAGAGGCGCAGGAGTTCTACATCGTGGTTGAGGGCGCTGAGAGCGAGGCTCTCCACTATACCTGGCAGGTGGATGGACAACCACGAGCTACAGGGGCGCGGTGGACGTACAGGCCAGGGTTTGATGAGGGAGGGGACAGTCCAAAAGACGTAAGCGTGACTGTCTCCGACGGCGTGCATCAACCGACGGGCTATCACTGGACCGTGCGGGTCCAGATCGTGAATCGTCCTCCCACCATTGTGAGTATATCGCCTCGCGCCAATGCGACGCTAGTCTTAGGGGGTGGTGAAGAACAACTTTTTGCTGTTGAAGCGGTTGATCCGGATGCGGAAGACCGGCTCACCTATACCTGGAGGTTGGATGGACGGGAGGTGAGTCGGGAAAAAACCTGGCGCTTTCGGGCGCCGTCAGGCGCCAGGACACACAAGATCGGTGTGGCCGTAGCGGACCAAAGCGGCATAACGGCTACCGTCGAATGGCGCGTCACCGTGCAGGCGTCGGCTCCGCCGCGTCAAGGCAGTAGTCGGGCACTCCGTTAGTGACCCGTCGCCAGAATGGAGCACCGACGACAGGCGTTTCTGCTGGCTGTCAAGGCTCGCGCCGTGAGGGCTGGCGGAAGAAGAAGTATGCCCAGATGCTGCTTTCCAATGTCAAGAACCCGAGTAACACATACCCGAAGGTGATTCGGCTCCACCAGGATTCTCCTGCATGGAGGAGCGATGTTCCTCTGTGGTGTGCGCGATGGCAGTCAAGGCAGCTTGTCTCTACTCGCCGTTGCGTATGGCAAAATCTGCACGCGTCCATGGGTAAGGCATAGAGGGTAGGCTGTTGCACTGGTTGATACTTCTCTTCGCTCGCAATCGTGAAATGACAGGTCGTGCAATCGTCCTGTTTATGGTGATCATGGGAAAAGTTGACGTAGGCGAGAGTGCGCGGCGTTCGCCTAATGCCGCCGTCTTCGCGGGTATGGCACTTCCGGCATCCTGGCGAAGGCCGTGCGCGAGCTAACTGCGGATCTCTATTGCCAACCTCTGGATGGCACGTCTCGCACTCTTCGTGGGTAGGGAATGCGCTGATCGCTCCTAACGCATTGATGATTGCGCCAGGAAGGGGTTGGTGGCACGTCAGGCACTCCTCCTGTTTAGAATCTCTCGTGTGCGCCTGGTGAGCAAAAATAAGCCCAGTCTCCACGTGCGGAGCGCTGGCTTGCCAGTTTTGACGCGCCTCCTCGTGTGCCGGCGGCGCCCAGGGGAGAACGCCTGCGGCTCCGACGCGAGAGGCGACAAAAACCTGTTTATAATAGCGCCAGACTGGGCGATCGAGAAAATCTTCCTCCTTGTGGCAGGCGATGGCCCAGCAGCCTTTTTGCGCTCCATCAGTTTTGAGATTTTTAACATTAAAGAGCCTGCCTTGGTGTTCCGTGTGACACTGCGTGCAGTCATCCTGCTCGTGCGCATCCGGCTGCAGCATAGTAGCGTGACAGTCTATGGAACTACAATTGGCGCTGATCGCCCGACTCTTCCACGGGGAGTGACAGGCGGCGCACTCGCCTTCCCAGGCCGCATGCTTTTCCGACAGTGGGCCGCCGGCGAAGAATGTGGGTTTTGTGAAGTAAAAAACTCCTGCGGCTGCAGTAGACAGGAGCGTCATCCACCATGCTGCCGCAGAGCGAGAGATCCAGGGCGTCGTTCGGGGTTTGGTTTGGACCACGGGAGGAGCTGGGGGAAGCGCGCGTGGTTGTGCGGGGCTTTGCCAGTCGCGTTGTGACGCGCTTGAAGCAACGCGTGTAAAGGTAGTCTCTTCTTGAAGGGGCTCTTTTCTAGGAAAAAGAATGTCGACTTTGAGACGCGTATCGCAGACGCGGATCTCTTCCCCCCCGCGCAACTCCATGCGTGACACCTTGACGTCATTGACGAACGTGCCATTCAAGCTTTTCTCATCCTCCAGGACAACGCTGGTGGGCGTGATCGTGATGGAAAAATGCGTACGCGACACCCCTTGATCCGCTAAGGGGAAGTCTGTTTTCTGACTGCGTCCGACCGTAAAGTGCTGGATTCCAGGTTTTGCTGCAAATACATACCCTGCATCTTTGCCGGCGAGAATGCGAAGCGTGACCTGTGGTTGTTGCTGAAGCAACGACATTTGCGTCGTGTCGTTGTCTGGCGGTGGACTAACGGGCGGCCGGGGAGGGGGTGGGGGCTTTTCCTCTTGCGGTGCTTGAGGGGGCGCATCCGGGGGTGGTGGAAGATGCGAAGGATCAGGACGCCCCGTCAGCCCTTCTGCAAATTCGATCAGGAGTCGGCTCCGTCCCACACGAATCTCATCGCGATGACGCAAGACATGCATCGTAATCCGTGCGGTCTGATCATTCACAAAGGTGCCGTTGCCGCTGCCAAGGTCCCGCAAAACAAATTGCTGTCCTTCTCGGCGAATCTCGCAATGACGCCGTCCCACTGCGCTATCATGCAACATGAGATCACAGCTGGGGGTGCGGCCGATAACAATGACGTCGCTATCGAACGAGAAAGGAGCGTCGGTGTTGGCGTCGGGTCCTGCCGTGACTGTCAGGGTGATCACGAACGCCTCTGTCAGTAATAAAGTATGGCGAGGATATGAATAGTGGAAAACACCAGGCAGCCGGAAAAGAGCACGACGTGAAGGGTCAGGAGCCGTTGCAGCCGTAGATTCTCAAATTGCGAAGCAGGAACGCCAGACCTTGGCTCCCCTGTTGAGGTCACATGGGTAAGGGTGTGGTGGAATATCGCGATGACCGCACTGCTGCCTACAAGCGCCGCCAGGAAAACACAGGCGAGGCGGGCAATCATGTTGCCAAAGTGAAAATTTGCATGCACGAGAATCAATACCACAGAAACAAGGCTCCACACCAGTTGCTCCCAATACCACTGTTCCTGCCGGCGATTGTTTTGCTCGTGTTTCGTCCACTGGAAGAGGAGGCCTAGCAGAACTACTAAGCCAAGAACTCCGACGCTGTGCCTTTGCCACGATCGGTCAAAAAAAACCCACCACGGAAATCTCATAAGAAAAATGCGCACAACAGGACAGAGAGATTTTTACCGTTAAGTAGCTGTCAGCGCTGCATTTGACAAGAGGAAGAATGACCATAAGGCCGCCAGGCGCGGCAAATGACGCTGCCTGCCGTCTCCTCTCCTTATGAGGAAGGAACCGTGAGAACGAGACGAAACCCCAGCGCGGGATGGCGAAATGTCGGCCGAGCGCCATGCCGACTGGCCAGGCGGCAATACAAGGAACTCGCTCCACGATACCATCCCCCGCCGCGATACACGCGGAACGCACCTTGTGGACTGCCCGTAGGGTCGCGCACGGCGTCCGCCGGATAATCTCCGTACCAATCCTGGCACCACTCCCACACGTTACCTTGCACATCGTGCAGACCCCAGGCGTTTGGCTGCAATTTCCCCACCACATGCGTGCGTTTGTCGGCGTTTTCATCAAACCAGGCATACTGGCCCAACTGGGCAACGTCGTTGCCGAAGCTGTAGTCCGTCGCGGCGCAGGCGCGAGCGGCGTACTCCCATTCCGCTTCGGTAGGCAGGCGATAGCGGGGGCTTCCTTCTCGCGCGTTGAGGCGGCGGATAAATTCTTGTACTTCAGTCCATGAGACATTCTCCACCGGCAACTGGGGATCTCCCGTGAAGTGGCTGGGATTCGTCTCCATAAGTGTGGACCACTGTCCTTGGGTGACTTCAAATTTGCCGATGTAGAAGGGGCGGCTAATGCTCACTTTATGCGCCGGCTTGGCGTTTGCGCTGTCCGTGGACTCTTCCGCGCCCATCGTGAACTCTCCAGCTGAGATGAGCACGAACTGCATCCCAAGACTGTTCGTATAAAGAAGCGACAAACTCGCTGGAGGAGGGGTGGCGACGCACTGAACAGTTCCTGACAAGGGAAAGATAAAGTCTCCTTTATCCAAACGAGGATCAAGAAGTTTTCCATATTGCGGCGTCTGAGTTTTGTTCGAATATTCCGTCACCTTTCTCTTCAGGAAAGCTCCGAGCTCGGAGCCTGTGACATAGCCATCGCGGTTACTATCCGCTGCTCCTTTGAGAGCGTCGATGAACTGGCGGCGGAAGATACTCTTCTGAGGAACGGCCTGATTCGCCGTTCCGGCCGTGATGAACTGTCGGGTTGGTTCTTTGGTCCATTGCGTAATCTCACCAGAGATTTGTTCGAGATTCGTGCTGAGGTCAAACCCTGTCGCCCCAGAGAAACAGCTATCGAACAAAAATAACACATGTCGCGCTTGGATTTCTTTTGCCCACAACGAAAATTGCGCGATAGGAAGAAAATGACCGTTACTGCGAAATAACGCTAGCTCCTTGGGAACCCCTGGACGCGGCAGCATGGGCGCATCTTGGGGGAGTAACACTCCCATCCAATCTTCAGGATCGGTCTTCTCGCCATAAGAATTAGGGAGGGTGTACCCGTGGCCTGCAAAGTAAAATAGTAATCGACTGTCTGGGTCAAGACCGTACTGACGGATGAAATCTCGGTACGCCTCTACCATGTCTCCGTACTGTAAGTTTACTTTGACAACAACGTGAAAGCCTAAGCGTTCCAACGCGGCTTTCACCTCAGTGACATCGTCTTTCACCGCCTCCAGGTTTGGCCAATTGGTATATTCGCTAACGCCGACAATCAACGCATGACTTTCTTTATAGGTAAAGGAGCCGCTCTGTCTTGTCAGTCGGTCCTTCCAGGCAATGGTGTATGCTCCCTGCGCCGCCCCAGGCTGCGACGCTGGAGTAAGTACAGCAACGGCGACAAACAGCAGAAAAAAACTCGCTGTGACAAAATTCATGGCGCTGGACTTTCATTCACTCTTAAGCAGCGTCGGGTCTTTCCCCTTTCTTATCCCTTTGGCGCCGGGACGGCGCTTTGTTGCTTCTCTTCCGGGAGCAACTCAACCGCGATCACCTCGCGTGGAATATACCCGGCTGTGCCTTTTTTCGAACGGATTTCTACCCATTGTCCGAAAACTTTGGTGACGAGCACCGTTTGCCCTGGCCCTCTTTCCGCAATGATTTTCGCTGTGACCGTGGGGCTGTCACGAATAGGAACGTTCGCTTTTGCGATGATCTTATGACGACCCGGGAGAAGGTCCGCAGGGGAGGCCGAAGGCGGCAGAAGCCCTACTAACGGGTTTGACTGCTCTAGCGACGGGGGGAGCGCTTCAGCACTGACGCTCCCCGTGGATGCTTTTGCGGGAGGTGAAAAGCCGACAGGTCCCAGGGACGCTTTTTCGGTTGCGCTCTCAGCACTCAGCGGGAGCGGCGACGCTCCAGGCGACGTTTGTTGCGCTTCACCGCCTGAATCTCCGGCGGGTTTCGCGGTCTCTGCGCCAGGTCTCTCCTGCGATTGACTTGTCTCATTTTTCCCTGGCAAGGGGAAAGGAGAGGGTGAGGAAACGTCTAACTGTGCGTGTCTTCCGATTCTCGGGTTAGCCCCTCTGAACAATCGTGCGCCAATGAAGACGCCCAGACCACCCATGACGAGGGCCGTCGCTGTGACGCCTACACCAAGCCATGCTCTGCGATGTCTCTCTGGCTGTATTATCCGACTGGGCGTCCCGAAAGAGAGAGTGCCTGTGCCGGAGAAGGAAATGGGGCTCGAAGCACGCAGGCTCATACCGCAGGAGCCGCAGAACAAGGTTCCGATCGGCATAAGGTCTCCACACGCTGGGCACGCGATAGAATCTGCATTGAGCCCTGTTGGAGCGCCGCAGTACACACAGAATCGTTTGTCCTCCAGCATAGGCTTGCCACAATGGGCGCAATTTAAGTTCGGCGTTTCTTGCCTGCGAGCTGAAAGTTCTTGTGCGCTGCTCGGTTTGACGGTATTGTCCGGCTCACTCTCAGAGTACACGTCTCTATCCTCTGCCCGCTCCTTCGCGTCGCTCATATCTTCCTCCTTCCTGAAGACCGCTATTATAAGTAGTACAGCTCAAGACAAGTTTGGTGAAGCCTGCGTATCACTCATCTATTTCCCATTCATCTTCCTCTTGCTTAGGAACAGGCGGCTGTGGCGGCGGCAACGGCTTTCCGCCATCGGATTTGCCTGGTTGAGCGGCAGACCGCGCCATGTTGTTTTGCTTCCTTTTGGCCTCCGCCTGTGGGCGCTTTTCTATTTCCGCCAGTTCTTTTTCTAATGTTCCTTCCAAGTCTGCTTCTTGAATTCCTCTAGCGCTGAGAAATTTCGTCATGCACTCTTCGGTTCGCGCACCTCGTTTCCCATCTTCTTTCCCGCATTCATATCCTAATCTATTCAGCCCTTGTTGAATTTTCTTGATCCGAGGATCAAAGATGGCCTCCTCAAGAAGGGTAGGGTTCTCTCGCCAGGCTAAGTATTGTTCTCCAATCCAGTTGACGATCTTTGCCAGACAGGCTTGCGTCGCCTCCTGCATAGGAGTTTGCGGAGGAGGCAGAGCGGCGCGCAATTTCTCGCCGAAGAGGTCTGTCGGCGCTTTCGCCCAATCGAGCGGAAGACAATCAAATGACATTTGGCGAATGGTCTTATTTGTTCTGGCGTCCGTGAGTTCGACTTCAAACGCTATCCGGTCCGGTCCTTCAGTGACACGCTCGGAAAGGAGCTTAAATAATTTTTCTGGGGCAAACCCTTCTTTGGGCCCAAGCAGTGGGTCCGCCGATAACCCCGCCTCGAGACTAGTCTGGCTAGGAGTATAGTTAATCAACGTTCCTGAAAGAAGGAGCTCAGGCTCCTCCTGATTGGTGAAAGCAACTTCATTGGTGTTGGCCTCTATACGCTGTGACAAGGCGCGTGTGGTTCTCCGGCGCGGTTGTTCGATGACTGTAAATACTCCAACTTGCGTGAGCGTGCGGCCAATTTGCTCTCTGACGCTTGAGCCGAAAGGATCATAGACCCGGGTTTTCTTTTTCGCTCTCATTTTGAGATTGAGCCCGGTTCTATTGGCAAAGTCTGTGAGAGCGATTCTGGCGCGAAGGTCAGAAGGCCATCGCGGTTGTGGCGGCGGTGGAGAGGAAACGACATCGACGGCAGGAGGAGGTGCTATGCGGCGAGAGGTGCAACTCGCGATGAAAACTCCCCCAATGATGAGACCAATACTGACGTACAGCTTTACTCTGGGCACGGTTTTTCCTCCTTCCCTCCCCTGCAAGCAACGGTCACAGCCTACGGCCCTGGAGCCGCGCACGCCGTCAAGAGAGGCAAGCCCTTTAGCGGCCAGAAAGCCCTGTGGCGGGAAGCCCTTCCGCTTTTGATGTGGATAATACGAGTACGCTGTCCCCCCATGCAATACTGCTCTACTGCTTGACAATTCTATACAACTGATCTCCCAGTGACGCCAGTTCCCGGATAAAAGTGGAGCAAAGATTCTTATGATTCGCTTGACAACTCTATGCCGAGAACCATAGGAAAGGCTGCAGAACCTCCTTCTCTTGCTGATGTTGGAGTAGGGAACCTGGGTAGGACTATGACTGCGTTGAAAAAGTTTGTTGTGTAGTATGCGACCCGGTGAGGGGCCAACGTGATGGTGAACAGCACGCGGTGGTGAATTCACAAGGTGCAGGCAGCTATGGCGGTAGTGATCTCCCGCAAATATGAAATCTTAGACCTGCTCGGACAGGGCGGCATGGGGATCGTGTACAAGGTGCGCCACATGGCGCTTGACGCCCTTTATGCCCTGAAAGCGCTGCCGCGGGAATTCATGGAGCAGCCAGAGATGGTGCGGCGTTTTTACCGTGAAGCGCGTCTTATGGCGCAGCTTCTGCACCCCAATATTGTGCCTGTATTTGATGTTGGGCAGGATGATGCGATTCCCTGTCACTACTTTGTTATGGAGTATCTCAGGGGACGAAACCTTCGCCAGTACCTGCGTGACAAAGGTCCACTCCCATTGCTGGAGGTGCTGGATATTGCGCGGCAGGTGGCAAAAGCGCTCTCGTACGCCCACCTGCATAACCCTCCAGTGATTCATCGCGACATTAAGCCGTCAAATATCATGGTGGAAGAGGGCTCTGGCCGTGTGGTGGTCATGGACTTTGGTATTGCCAAGGAATTAGACCGCGGCGAAATGACGAAGTCTGGTCTTGTGCTTGGCACTTTACACTATTGTGCTCCTGAGCAGCTGCGCAATGAGCCGCTTGATGGCGCTACCGACGTCTACGCGTTAGGCATGGTGATATATGAGGCCTATGAAGGAAAGCCATTTTTTGCGGGGCTAGCCGAGCATGAAGTGATTGCCCGGCTCCTTTCTGAAAGCGAAGAGAATCAACCGCGCTTCGAGCGGCCGACCCCGCCCGCCTTTGTGTCTCTTGTGGCACGCGCCATTGCGAAGTCTCGCGTCCGTCGCTACCCCAACGTGGATGCGCTCTTCCATGACCTGGAGGTCTGTTGGAGCATGTTGGAGGACACGAAAACCGTCGCCGTCTCATCACCTATGCGGCGAGAGAATTCTCCTCGTACTCCGGAGCCGCCAGGAGATATGGCGGAACTTGAAGAGCAGATCCGTAGACTAGAGGGAGAGCGCCAAAAACGTCGCGCGATAGCAGCTCAAACGCAAACGCGAGAGAGCCGAGAACAAGCTGTGAAGGAGGGAGGGGGCCGCTG
>DATLYA010000029.1:0-4541 GCA_035575235.1 Candidatus Methylomirabilota bacterium | reverse complement strand
GCGTCGCATACGTTCATTCTCTCCGGCAAACTCCAGGTGCGTGACGGCGTCCTGAACACTGGCGACTATGTCTACGAGCCTAACGGCATGCTGCATGGCGCCACAACGGCCTTGGAGGATACGGATTACTTATTTATCTGTAACGGCCCCGCGCTGTTCTTCGATGAGAACGGCTTTACTTCTTATCTTGGTTGGGAAGAGCTGCGACGCCTGCAAGCCGTGCATAACCAGGCAAAGAAGTCGGCGGCGTAATTGGTGTAGGAGGAAGCGCGTTCATGCATAACGTCAAATTCAGCCTCTTCTTGCCAACCGGAGATTTCGCCAAAGCCCGGGCGGCGGCGGAATGGGCCGACACCCACGGCTTTTATTCCGTGTCCATCAACGACCATTTCTTCTCGCCGCTAGGGTCGCCGCAGACGCCGCAGCTGGAGTGTTTTTCCACATTAAGCGCTATCGCGGCGGTGACCAAGAACGTGCGTTTGACACCGACGGTCACGGCGATGTCATTTCGCTCCCCTCCGATGCTAGCCAAAATGACTTCCACGCTCGATCATCTCAGTAACGGCCGGTTCATCTTCGGGGTGGGCTCCGGATGGCAACGCTCCGAATATGACGCCCATGGGTATCCGTATCCGTCGAACGTCGAGCGCCTTGAGCAACTCCACGATGGCATCAAGCTCATCAAAGCGATGTGGACCCAGGAGGAGCCGACCTACCACGGACGCTACTTTTCTATAGAAAAAGCATACAATTACCCTCGTCCCGTACAGAAGCCGCATCCGCCGATTATGGTGGGCGGCTCGGGCAAGAGGGTGCTTCAGATCGCCGCGGCGGAGGCGCAAATCGTCAATCTCATCCCGCCCATCGTCAATGGCAAAGACTTCGTTCAGGACCCAAGCGCAGCGGTGAAATTCACCAAAGCCGAGCTGAAACGCCGCATCGACATGTTGCACGGATTCGTCGCGGACGCCGGACGCGCTCCTGGCTCGGTGGAAATTAGCGGGATCGCCATGGTCAATGTCTCTCGGAGTAAGAGCGAGGCGGATGCGGCGGTCAAGGCGCTTGCTTCCTCGATGGGATTTCCCAATGAAGACGCAGCGCGCACTGCACCGGTGGCGTTGATCGGGACTCCGGATGAAGTAAGGCGGGAGCTTCGCGCCCGCATCGAAGAATTCGGCATGACGTATTACGTTGTCTTTCCAGCGTCGGCAGAATCACGCGACCTGCTCGTGAATGAAATTATGCCGGAGTTTACTTCTTAACCGAGCTGTGAGAGAGACGCCCCATCGGGGCGTCTCTACAGCAAAGATGATGGAACGGAGCGGACAACAATCATCAGGGCGACGCCGCTATTTCTCAACCAGGCGGAATCGCACGCCGCAAACATGGACAAGATCATCAGCAAGGCGGCGTCCACGACGCTCGGCGGCGGCGAGCAGACGGGCGCGGTCCGCGACGATGAGATCCACGCCGCCAAGTCCCTCGCCACGACCATCGGTGTCTTTCACGAAACGTACGGTAGCGTTGTCGACGTATAGGCTTGGCGCTCCGTTTGCGTCCGTCTGCACCGGCAGTTCGACAATTTGTCCCCAACGCGCCGCGAGGTCCGCAGGTGCAGGACTCTGAATCTCCGCCGCAGTGATGCCGCGCACGATATTGGTGCGGACGGCGGCTTTCCAGTTCTTGCCCGCGGGAGCCCATGGACCGTCCAGCGCTTCGCCGCCGATCTGCTCATCGATTTCAAACAAGCAGCCGCCGGTATCGCGCGGGTGCAATTGCATGATGCGAAACTCGGGTTCGTCATGCTCCAGCACCGTGCGAACGCCAAGCTCCGCCACGCGGCGCTTGCGGGGCGCGTGGTCATCACACTGACAGATGACCATGTAACCGCCATCGCCGCCGCGCCGGTCGAGGTAGCGTCCTCCCGCCGTGCCCTCCTGAATCGGTGCGACGACTTCAAGAAATTGATTGCCGACCGGAAACACCGCATTCTCCAGTCCGAAAACTTTAACTTGCGGATCACGATAGGCGACCTCAAGACCAAACACTTCACGAATGTCATCAACAACGGGAGCGAGTTCTCGCGCAATCAAGGCAATCTGTCGCAGTCGCAGCCACATACAATATCCTCCTTTTAGTTAACGTCCTTGTATCGAGGCTTATATTCTTCTTGAAACCATCACAGACAGTAAGCTGCTACATTTTTCTCCTCAGGCGCTTGAGCCTGAGGACGGGCGTTCTTTTGAGTCTTTGATTTTGTGGATCGACTTCTATGCCAACGGACTCTAATGCGGTGACGCCGAGCAGCAGCTCGGTATCCGGATCGCCAAAGATGAGTGTTCCTCCGACAAGCTCCCCCATAAATTCGATATCCGCAGTAGTAATATCCACCTTGACTTCAGTGCCGTCAGCCGGCTTGGAGCTGCGTTGTGCTTTCGGCTTGCGACTTATAGCTTCAAGGTGCTGCCGGGGAACAAGAGAATCGATGGCTCCAGTATCACCCAGGAACAGTCCTTCCCAGGCCCTCTCTGGAGCGGCGGGATTTCTACTGGTCACTGTGACTTGTGTGACTCCCGTACGGATTTCCTCCAGCCTTTCCTTTTGCTCTCCGTTTACCCGTCTCTCCGCTTCGCCCTTTTTTCTTTCACCTCGCCTCTTTCACCTCACGCCTCCCATTTTGCGGCGGCTACTCGATCTAACCACGCCAGAGCAGCATCGATAAACGGTGGGAGACTTTTATAGAGGCGCATGGGTTCTGGCAACGCTCGAATCGCGGCGGCTAAGGTTGCCGCGCGTTCGGGACGACTCACAAAATAGTGGAAAGAGCGCACGTACACGCGAATGGTAAAGATCACATCCTGTGAGCGCGGCAGCCGGCGTAAGGTCTGCCGTTCCATCCGCAGCCATAATTTCTCACCAACATTGTCCGGCGTAATATCTGGATTCAAACCCTTCCGTCCATGACCTGTGGGCTGGAACAGTGTCGGATCGTCGATGATGCTCCAATTCATGCGCCACACCGGCTTGTCCACCTTGATACGCTCAAAGTAGCGATCCACGGTAGAAGCCAGTTGCTCCTCGTACCCCGGCACCGGATCGTGAATAGCAGTCAGTGATTTGCCCATTTTTTCCAACATGCGCCAGCGCGTGGGAAAACAGACCGAGGCGCCGACTAAACGATACACGCCGTCCGCTGGATCGGGCTTCATCACACAGAAGTCTTCCTGCACAAGCCGCCCGGCCAGATCTAGCGGATGCAATTCTGTCCGCTCAAGATTCCACGTTTGCTTGGTCAGCAGGTTATGAAGTATCTCTCCATTACGCTGATAGACGGTCGGAAATCTGGAGACCACGTGTACAACCAACGTCTCAAGCAGCTCGGCGGAACCCTCTGCCGCTTCTGGCAACACGACAAAAACTTCTTGATGACGCTCGGTCAGCAAGCGCTCCTTCTCAGCCAGCTCAGCGACAAAACGATCATCCGGCTCGATCCAATCGCGCAGATCGAGGGGTTGCAGGCCCATGGCAAGCTTGAAGGGTCCTTCGCGAAACGGCGCGTAATCAGGCGTTGGCGGCAACTGGGCAGTCACAATATGATCGTTCACGGGTTTCTTTCTAAGGAGCCACGACGCATTTGGCAAGCCCGATTTTATACGGCGCACGCTGCTGTTTCCTCGACGGAGAGAACGCGCACATGCTACGATGCAGTTGCATTATTATTACGTATACGCTGAGTCACAAAGGAGGGTACGAGTATGACACAGTATGTCTACGCTGGCGCGGCGCCGTTTAGCGGCGGAAGCGACCCCACGCAACCCGGCGGCTTGTTTCGTCTCGCGGTCGGATCGAATGAATGGCGGTCGCTCACCACCGGCCTGCCGGATCGGGCTGAGGTCCGAACGATCGCCATCCACCCTGAGAATCCGCAGATTGTCTATGTCGGCGCTCAAGACGGCCCTTATCGCAGTCTCGATGGAGGCGACCATTGGGAGCGGCTCAATTTCCCTGAAAAGAATCTGGTTGTCTGGTCTATC
The DNA here is from genome assembly GCA_035575235.1 of Candidatus Methylomirabilota bacterium. Lineage (GTDB taxonomy): Bacteria > Desulfobacterota > Binatia > Bin18 > Bin18 > SYOC01. The sequence goes on along the minus strand of DATLYA010000029.1, from coordinate 507 downwards.
GTCTTCGATCCTAAGAATCCCCGCACCTTGTATCTGGGCACAGCGCCGCCTGCGATCTTTAAGAGTGAAGATGGCGGAGAGAGTTGGAGACGACTGCGCATCACTAATCCGGTTGGTTTGGTGCAAATGGGATTCCCGTGCCGGATCATCCGTCTAGCAGTCGATCCCACCAATACGCAGGAGGTCTATGCCGGATTGGAAGTTGGCGGCGTGATTCGCAGTGTAGACGGTGGCGAGACCTGGGACGATTGCTCACCAGAGTTAATCAAGTTTACGCAACACGAGCATCTCCAAAGCCAGCTCATCAGCGATACCAACCGAGAAGGCATGATGGACTCGCACGCCTTAACCGTTAGTGCGGCGCGACCCGGAACGGTGTTTCTCGCCACCCGTATGGGTCTTTTCTGTAGCGAAGATAAAGGCATGCATTGGAAAGAGATGGAAATCTGGCGGCAGTCGCCGCTGGCCTATGCGCGCGATATCCAGGTCGCGCCGGACAACCCGAAC
>DATLYA010000028.1:0-17834 GCA_035575235.1 Candidatus Methylomirabilota bacterium | reverse complement strand
GTTCACGCGCGTCGCGTTTTACCGCCGCAGTCTTGCCGCGCACGCGCACCCATGCCTCTACGAAGGCGCCAAACAGCCATGGCCACGCCGTTCCTTGATGGTATGCCCCATCCCGCTCCGCGACCCCGCCTTCGCAATGTGGACGGTACCCCGGTTCACCAGGCGCTAGTGAGCGCAGTCCTAACGGCGTCCACAGGCGCGCTTCCACGGCGTCTACTACGTGACGAGCGTGGGCTGGGGCTAGCAATATGAGCGGAAGACCGCCCACAGCAAAGATTTGATTCGGGCGGAAACTGGCGTCCGCGGTTCCGGGCTGATGATCACAGTCAATCACATCATACAGATAACCGCCTGCATCGTTCCAAAAGCGATCTTGAAACGTTTTGTGACCACGAGAAAAAAGCCCATTCCACTTGTCCGAGAAGCGGCTGGCCGCGGAAAGAGCGTTCAGCCACAGCGCTTGAATTTCTACGGGCTTGCCGATGCGTGGAGTAATGACATGGCCGCCGACCCGGGCGTCCATCCAGGTGAGCTGCATGCCGGGAACGCCAGCAGCGACGAGTCCATCGGTGTCGACATGAATCTGATACCGTGTTCCTTTCGTGTAACCAGAAAGAATCGCGTCAATTGTTTCTTCAAGCTTTCGCTGCTCGTGCTGGGAAAGGGAACGCCTGCTTTTCGTCATCGCCTGTAGAAAATCATGCACTGCAATAATGTACCAGAGAGATGCATCTACAGAGTTGAACTCCGGAGTCTCCCCACGATCTGGAAAGCGGTTGGGCAACATGCCCTCAGACACTGCGCTTGCCCATTCCAGGAGAATCGCTCGTGCTGCATCGAGCCTTCCCGTGGCCAAGCAGAGTCCGCGCAGAGCGATAAACGTGTCACGCCCCCAGTCTGTAAACCAGGGATATCCAGCGACGATGGTCTTGCCTTCTCCTCGCCGTACAAGATACGCATCGGCGGCGCGATGGAGACGCGAAGGAAACTGTTGACGACGTTGTCGCTCAGTCGCGCGTAGGGTTTGCACGTATTTGGGGGCAGGAAGGTCGATACGGGAGAACAGGCTCGCTTCTTGTCCTTCAGCGGCGAAGAGCAATACGGCTTCACCTTGCGATAAATTCCAGCGGAAACTCCCGGGGGTTGCTAAGTCCTCGGTATCATCGAGACCTCGTGCGCGCTCTTCAGTGTACGAAAAGTTCCGGTACCAATCGGGTTGATGCGTATACACGCCGTTTGAAAACGCCGCAATGCCTGGAACGCTAGAGTAGGGACGCCAGGTGACCACGCCATTGCAGGCTTCGGCATCGAAACGAAACGCGGCATTTTCGTGGTGGAGGGCGTGGTAATCGCGTCCAGAGAGAAACGGACGAACGGTGAGTGTGACATCAGCGTGCGGCTCCGTTAGACGCCAGGAGAGCACGGTGAGCGGCAAGCCTTGGCGTACAAAAATCTCCTGCTCGACGCAGGTCCCATCCTCAAGGCGAAAGCGCCACCGGGGCCAGGGGTCAACGGTAAACGTCTCGATGCGCCGTTGGCCGTCGGGATGAATCACGTCTGGATATTGCTGAGAGGAAAGGGCGAACTTACCGTGAAAAGTTTCGATCCACGCGTCAAAACCGTTGACGAGTACGTAGCGTCCACTTGGGGGAGTAGTCGCAATGAGCAGGAGCGCATGGTAGCGCCGAGTACGGACCCCGGTTGCAGTTCCTGAGGCGAAGCCGCCGAGTCCATCGGCTTCCAGCCATTCCGCAGTGTGATCGAATTGAAAAGCCATAACCTACCTGACGTTTCTGCTTTGTCAGGTGAGATGCTGACAGGCAGCAAAGAGTTTCGCCGAATATAGTATAGCTGCAGGGTAGCGTGAGTGGCGACTGATTTGGTACAAGGGCACAACAAAGGAGAAGTACGACTATGAGCGCTGACACCACCTGGGACGATGAGAATCGAAAAGGAGCGCGCCTCTATCAACAAGGGCGGTATACCGAAGCCGAACAGGCCTTCCGCGCCGCTCTGGCGGCAGCGGAGCGCTTGGGGCCGACAGACACTCGTGTGGCGACAGTACTCAATAACCTTGCGAGTCTCTGTCATAATCAGCGCAAGCTAGAGGAGGCGCAAACCCTGTACGAACGTGCGTTGACCATTCGCCGCGAAACGCTGGGTCCAAACCATCCAATGGTGGCGCAAAGCCTCAACAATCTTTCGTCTCTCTATAGGGAACTGGGCAGGCATAATGAGGCGGAGCAGTTCTCGCAGCAAGCGGTCGCCATCGCTCTGAGTATCTTCGGCCCTGATCATTGGCGTATTACAAATTGTCTCAATAACCTGGGCGCTGTCTACGCTGCGCAGGGACGCTACGGGGACGCCGAGGCATGTTTCCAGCGCACGCTGACCATTCGCCGCCGGTTCTTTGGCGACGATGATCCGATGGTCGCCACGACCCTATGTGGATTAGCCGAGCTGGCGCTGGCGCAAGCGAAATACGCTGAAGCTGAGCCGCTCTTTCAACGCGCGCTGGCCATTCGGGAAGCACGGTTGGGAGTCGAGCATCCAGGGGTGGCGCTGCTGCTTGAGAAGTTTGCTGGTTTCTTGCGTCAGACCGGACGAGAGGATGAAGCAGACGCCATGGAAACGAGGGCACGAAGCATTCGAGCGAAACAGTGATGGAGAGACGCTGTTGTCCTGCGAGGTCAGGCTTCATCAGACCGACAGCGCGGTGAGACCACAGACAGAGGAGGAGCGACATTGTCCATAGCGCCAACAAGCGGAGGGACGGGGCGGGGCTTCTACGGAGCGGCGCAATATCGCTACGAGGGCGAACCGACCACCAGAAGCAACGAGCTATGAACCGCGGCTAGCCTGCGGGCTTGCTCAGCAGGGGGAATATCTCCTAGCGTCGTTCTTGGCGCACGAGGACCTCCCTGACCCATCAAGTCGTCTCACAACTTTTGATGTAGCAGTGAGTGCGTCTCTGTGCCAATCTCCTGTGGTGCGATTTAGATTTGTATATGTCTCAGCATCATTAGGATCGAGGGCAACGCCTCGCTTGCCCTCGACGACGGCTTGATCATGCTGCTTTTCCCATAAATAGACCCCACCCAAAAGGGGGTGCGATATTGGTAAGGATTCGTCCAACTTTATGGCCTATTGCGCCAATTCCTCCGCTCGCTTGAGGGTCTGGGGAGTACTTCCAAAAATAGAACCATTCGAGAGAGTAAGTCGCACCCAGGTACGCGTATGCCTCGGCATACTGGGGGTCCAACTCGATAGCCTTCTCAACCATCCGCCGTGCCCGCGCATTTCCCTCTTTGCTCGTCTCGCTCCACGCTTGCCAATAAGACTCCACTCCGCGCAGGGAAAAGTCATAAGCTTCCAGATTGTCTGTACGTTTGCGTACCAGACGCCCTTGCTCTATTAAGGTGAGTTGCAATTGCAGGGTTGTTGCCATCCTCTGCACGCTCTCGTCTTGTAGCGCGAAAATGTCTTTCAACGGGCGGTCGTAGCGTTCGGCCCACAGCTGGCGGTCCTGGATAGCATCGATCAACTGCGCTGTGACCCGCACCTGTCCGTCGGCTTTGCGCACGCTGCCTTCTAACACGTACTGGACTCCCAGCTCTGTGCTCAGTTCTGGCATCTTCACCGCTTTCCCTTTGTCGAAAAAAGCAATGCTACGAGAGATAACGAAGAGACTGGGCAGGCGAGATAACGCGCTGGTGAGATCCTCCGTGAGTCCGTCGCTGAAATATTCTTGCCCGGGGTCTTCGTTCATGTTGACGAACGGCAGGACGACGAGGGAGGGTTTGTCAGGTAAGGGCAACGCTGCTGGCGCGGCGTCAGTCCTGAGTACTGAGTTCTGAGTACTGACTGAGTGGTGAACGCAAGAAATATCGTCCAGTGAAGATTCCACTCGTAAGAACAATCAGCCCTGCCAGTACTACCCAGTGCACGGGGCGCAACAGGCGAGAGAACTTCAAACGTTGGATTTGTACCGTTTGGCGGAATCCTGTGGGTTGCTCGAGCAGCAGAGCGTATACGGGCTCGCGCTGGGCGATGTTCTTGAGTTTCGGTCGGCCTAATGAAACCACTGCGCCAAGCGGGAGTTTCTTTTCGACTTCCCGGCACACGACCTGGGAGAGACAAATGGTGTCCGGTTCGGCCGAAGCTTGCAACCGCGAGGCGACGTTCACTCCGTCGCCAAACACATCGCCGTCGCGCAGCATGATGTCTCCCAGATGGATGCCGATGCGCACGTGAATTTGCTCGTCTCTGGTTTTTTCCGCGTTGTATATACGAAACTGACGGTGAATGTGTTGCGCGCACTGCACGGCGTGCACCACGGACGGGAAATCGACAAGAAAAGCGTCGCCGATCGTGTTGATGACCGCGCCGTGATGCTCGGCGACTGCGTGCTGAATCAGCTCATTATGCACATCGAGCAGACACAGCATGCGCGCTTCATCGCTCCCCATATGATGGCTAAACCCCACCATGTCGGTGAATATAATTGCGGCCAGGCGGCGGGTTTCGCCTTGGAGCGTCCGTCTTCACCGCGGCGATTATGCGCCCTCCGGCGGTCGTTTGTCAAACGGCAGTTGCAGGCTTGGACCAGTGAAACTGCGGCGGTGACTCAATGATTCAATGACTCAATGGCTCGATGACCCGATGCCTCAAGCGGGGAGGTCCCGTTTACAGTGAGGGGATAGAGCCGCTACGATGCGCTCGCCGCTGGAACACTGGCGGTAGTTCAGAGTGAAGGTAAGGAGGGATGCGCCATGGAATCGCTCCGCGGCAAAGTGGCGATCGTCGGCGCGGCGGACACTGAAGTGGGCGTCGTGCCACAGTTCAGCGCCACGCAGCTCTATGTCCGAGGCGCCAAGCTCGCGCTCGAAGATGCGGGCATTACGAAGGAAGATGTTGATGGGCTCATTACCTGTGTGTCGTGGGTTGAGCCGTACATGTACCATGCCGAGATGATCGCCGAGTACATGCAAATCTTCCCACGTTACTGCTTGAATGTGGCGACGGGGGGAGGCACGACGCTCGCGATCATGCACCATGCCGCGTCAGCGATCGCCACCGGCGTGTGCAACACCGTACTGATTACGATGGCGGATAACATGTTATCGGGCCTTTCTCGTGATCGTGCGATTGAAGCAATGTCTACTGCTGGTCATGCGCAGTTTGAACGACCTTATGGTCCGCCGATCCCTGGATTCTACGCACTGCTTGCTCAGGCGCATATGCATCAGTATGGCACTACCAGTGAACAACTGGCCGCCGTGGCGGTAGCATGTCGCAAGCATGCGTCCATGAATCCCGCTGCGCAAATGCGTCAACCTATTACGATTGACGATGTGCTGAACTCTAAAATGATCGCCCACCCGCTGCATTTACTGGACTGTTCGCTGGTGTCCGATGGTGGCGCAGCTATCATTATGACCTCAGCCGAGCGCGCCAAAGATTTTAAGAAAAAACCAGTCTACATCTTGGGCGTCGGTGAAGGGCATTCGCATGAGCATGTCAGTCAAGCGCGTAGCCTCACCACCTCAGCCGCTAAAGAAGCAGGCGAACGCGCTTATGCCATGGCGGGGCTTGGGCCAAAGGATATCGATGTGGCTGAACTGTATGATTGCTTCACGCCAGTTGTCATTATCGAGCTGGAAGATCTCGGTTTCTGTCCCAAAGGTGAAGGCGGACGGTTTGTCGAAGGCGGGCGCATTGAACTGGGCGGTGAGTTGCCAGTCAACACGCACGGCGGCCTGATGTCGCATTGCCATCCCGGCCATCCTGGGTCGCTCTTTTCTATTACCGAGGCGGTGCGCCAACTTCGTGGTGAATGCGGTCCTCGGCAAGTGCAGGATGCCGAGATTGCCTTCGTACATGGGCAGGGCGGCATTATGTCCACGCACTGCTCGATGATTCTGGGAAAGGAGAGGAACTAATGGCTGCGCCAGGAAATAAACCCATTCCTGTTCCGACTCGTGAAACCAAACCGTACTGGGACGCCTGTAAAAAGCACGAACTGCACATTCAGCGGTGCGTCGCCTGTGGTCACTATCAGTTCTATCCGCGCCTGTATTGCACGAAGTGTATGAGCGACAACGTGAGCTGGGTGAAAGCCTCGGGCCGCGCCACGGTGCTGTCATATACCATTGTGTACCGGCCGGTGACGCAGGCGTTTGCGGCTGAGGTTCCTTATGTGGTGGCGCTCGTGACGCTGGAGGAAGGACCACAGATGATGACGAACATTATCGGTTGCGCTCCTGAGAGCGTGAAGATTGGCATGCCGGTGCAGGTCACGTTTGAAGATTGGACGGAAGAAATCTCGGTGCCGAAGTTTAAACCCTTGTAGTGTGGTTTGAACTTCGGAATTCCCTCGCCCCTTTGGGGAGAGGGCTAGTACTCCGTCCGCTTCAACATGGGGGTGTCATTGCGAGCGCAGCGAAGCAATCTTTGTCCTGCTGGAGATTGCTTCGTCATCGGAGCCTGCCCTGAGCCAAGTCGAAGGGACTCCTCGCAATGACAGAGGTAAAGACAAAATGGAGGCTTCTATGCCCTACGACCTCCTGATCCGCAACGGCGTCGTCATTGACGGTACGGGCCGTCCAGGCTTCTCCGCCGATATCGCTATCGAAGACGACCATATTGTTGCAGTCGGCGCTGTCAGCGGAGCAACAAAGAACACTATTGACGCTGCCGGACGCATTGTTACTCCTGGCTTTATTGACGTCCATTCCCATGACGATTTTGCGTTACTGGACCGCCCGCTGTGTGACTTCAAAATCATGCAGGGCGTGACAACGGAAGTCATCGGCAACTGCGGCTTCGGCGCTGCTCCCGCCGGCGCGGCGTACAAAGCCTACCTACGCGACTTCGGCGCTCAGTTGTTTGGTCCATTAGGGAGTTTTTCGTGGGAAACGACCGAGGAGTTTTTCCGGATGTTGGAGGCGCAACCAGCGTCCGTGAATGTCGCTGCGCTTATCCCTCATGCCGCCGTACGCTATACCGTGCTTGGCGCTGATAAACGTCCGCCAGCGGAACAAGAACTTGCTCACATGCAGAACCTCGTGCGCGAGGGAATGGAGGCTGGCGCCGTTGGACTGTCCACAGGTCTCTATTACCTGCCCCATACAAAGACTGAAGAAGTCATTGCCTTGGCGCGTGTGGTCGGCCAGTACAGCGGCCTCTATGCCACGCATATGCGCAATGAGGCTGGCCTCTTGCTTGACGCTCTCTCTGAGACCTTACGGATTGGCGAGGAAGCTGGCGTTCCCGTACAGATTTCCCATCATAAAGCGATGGGCCGAGAGAATTGGGGCAAGGTGAGAGACAGTTTGCTGCTGATTGAGCAAGCGCGGGCGCGCGGCGTCGATGTGTCGTCTGACGCATATCCGTATACAGCAGGGAGCACGACGCTGTCCGCTTTGGCGAAAGGCGGGTCATTGGCCTTAGCATCTGCGGCAGATGTGTTCATTGCGTCAACGCCAACGAAACATGAATACGAAGGAAAGACGCTAGAGGAGCTGTGCCGCCTCACTGGGAACTCACTCAAAGAGACCGTTGAGCAGATTCTGGCTGAAGAAGGGGAGGGCGTTGTCGCCGTCATCTTTGGCATGGATGAAGCTGACGTGCGCCGTGTGCTTACGCATCCAACTACTATGATCGGTTCCGACGGCATCCCGTCCGTTGACGGCAAGCCGCACCCGCGTCTTTACGGAACGTTCGCACGAGTACTGGGAGCCTACGCGCGGGACGAGGGTCTCTTTGCTCTGGAAGACGCTGTCTATCGTATGACCGGCTTTCCGGCGCACAAATTTCGCCTCGCTGATCGTGGTGTTATTCACCCTGGCGCGTTTGCTGATCTCGTCATCTTCGATGCACAAACAATCGCCGAGCGTGGAACGTACCAAGACCCGCGCCACTATCCATCTGGCGTCGATTACGTCATTGTCAACGGCAAAGTGACTGCTGACCACGGGCGACATACTGGGGAGCGGAGTGGGAAGATGCTGAGATTGAAGAGGCGCTAATGTCGACAAAATTCCTGAAAGGAGGGTTGCCGTGACTCTCTTTGAGCTAAGAAATGCCGAATTGGTGAGTGAGTTTGACCACCATGTGCGTAGCCATCCTGAATGGGCTGATTGTATCCCCGATCATGCTCTTGTCGTTCTTCTCCTAATGAATTTTGGCAGCCCAGTTCGGTAATGTATACAGCTCTCGTAGGGACACGGCGCGGCGTGCCCCTACCGCGAAGAGCTCCTTATCTTTTAAATTCCCCCCGCTCTTGCGAAACCGTCTGTAACCTGGACACTAAGCCGGAGGAGGTTTTCATGACAACACCCCACGAACGCACGATTATGGCCGGGGATTATCAGGTGCGTGTTTTTGAGGCAGGTGCGGGAGAACCCTTGTTATTCCTCCACAGCGCCGCCGGCGCCGGGTTGTGGACAGAGGGGATCGACCGGCTTGCACAACATTTTCACATATTTCTCCCTGATCATCCTGGGTTTGGGCCGTCGCCGCTGCCAGATTGGTTGACCGGCATGGATGACATGGTGTTCCACTATATCGATGTGCTCCACGCATTAGGGCTGCGGGACGCCGTGCGCATTGCCGGCGCGTCGTTCGGCGGCTGGATTGCCGCAGAGTTCGCGGCGTTTCATCCTGAGCGAGTGAAGAAGTTAGTGCTCATCGACGCCGCCGGGCTGCGAATTCCTGAAGTTCCTTTACCGGATGTCTTCCGCATTCCGCCGCAAAATATCTTGCCGTTAGTGTTTCACGATTTGTCAAAAGCAACGGCTGTGACGCCTAAAGATCTTGGCATCGACGCCATGGTGCAAATGTTTCACGACCGCAGCGCCTTCGCTCGTCTGTCCTGGAATCCATATTTGCATGATCCGAAGCTGCGCCGGCGCATTAAGCAGGCGGCGCACACGCCAACCCTGATTGTGTGGGGGCGGCAGGATCAGTTGATTCCGCCAGTGTATGCAGAAGAGTATAGAAAGTTGCTCCCGCATGCGCGGATCGCGTACATTGATCAATGCGGGCATGATCCGACCATTGAGCAGCCAGATGAGTTTGCGCGCGTGGTGGTGGAATTTTTACGGTAACGAACCCGCCACTATTTGGCGTTCGGTTGGCCCCTTCGCTTTACTTGATGTGAACCCTGGTCGCCAGAAGGAGCGTGTATGCAATCCTATTTCTTTCATCTTATGCCCTGGACGGATTATCCTGAGGATTTCGACGACAAATACGAGTCGTCGTGGGTGACATTTCCGAATACGTTTTATGATCCCGTTAAAGGGGCGGACCTGTACAATCGTTATCTCGATGAACTTGAGTACGCCGACACCCTAGGGTACGACGGTATTTGTGTGAACGAACATCACCAGAATGCGTACGGGTTGATGCCGTCGCCCAATATCATCGCCGGCATGCTGGCGCGGCGGACGAAGAAGGCGAAGATCGCTATTTTGGGCAACGGGCTCCCCCTGCGTGCGAACCCACTGCGTGTGGCGGAAGAAATCGCCATGCTTGACGTAGTGACGCGTGGACGCGTGATCTCTGGCTTTGTCCGCGGCATTGGCTGTGAATATTTTTCACTTGACCTGAACCCGACGTTTTCGCGCGATATGTTCTATGAAGCGCATGACTTAATCGTGCGCGCGTGGACAGAGCCGGGGCCATTTGAGTATCTCGGCAAACATTTCCAGTATCGGTATGTGAACGTCTGGCCGCGCCCGTACACGAAACCGCACCCGCCCATTTGGACGCCGTCGGCGGGCAGTTCGGAAACCATCGAATTCGCCGCGCAGCATAAATATCCCTATGTATCGGTGTTTACACCGATTGACAATGTGAAGCGCCTGCTGAATTTGTATCGCGCCTGCGCACGGGAGAAATTTGGCTCCGAGCCTGATCCGGCGCTGCTCGGCTACGCACCGGGGTTGTACCTCTCCGATGATGAACGACGCGCGCGAGACGAGGCTGCCGAACATGGGCGCTTTTTTCTGAGCAAGGCGTTTAAAATTCCACCGCATTTCTTGCTGCCGCCGGGGTATGTCACGGAAAACTCGCTGCGAGGCTTCCTGGCGGGGCGATTTCGTGAAGGAGCACAATTCCCAAGCGTCATTGCCGGTACGCCAAAGACAGTGCTTGATCGTCTGATCGCCGATTATGACTTCCTGGAAGGCTTTGGTTATATTATTGTCGGCGCCGGCCCTGGGAATGCGACTCACGAACAGACAGTGAAACATATGACATTGTTCCAAATGGAGGTGCTGCCCGGGCTCAAAAAATATCACGAGCAAAAAATGCAGGGGCGGATCGCACAGTGAGTTGCGCTGAAACAAACTCGCCTGTTTGCTTCCCATGCAGAACTACGCTAGTTAAATAGGAAGGTAGAGCGCTGCCTGAAAATTGGCTCGGATCGGAAAAGATTGGATAGGAAGGGAGGATTTTTTATGCGGAAAAGACATGGGTTTTGGGTGCTTTGGGGCTTGGCCGTCATGGGAATAAGTGGTTGCGCCATGACGCAGCGGCAGCGAGATTGCGCGGTGCTCGGCGGGCTGACCGGCGCTATTGTGGGTGGTGGCGCTGGAGCCGGTATTGGCCCTGAGATCGGCTCGCATAAGTCGCATGACCGGGAAGCTGGCATTGGAGCTGGGATTGCCGCTGGCGCTCTGCTCGGCGGATTGCTTGGGTACTGGATGTGTGCTGGTGAGGAAGCGCCGCCTCCGCCGCCTCCGCCGCCTCCGCCTCGTGCAGCTGCACCACCACCACCGCCGCCACCGGCGCCGGCGCCAACGGAGTCGAAGAGGATCGTGTTACGCGGCATTAATTTCGATTTCGATAAGTCGAATATCAAGAGAGAATTTGTGCCAGTATTAGATGAAGCCGCACAGATCTTAAAGGACAATCCGAGCGTGCAGGTAGTAATCGAAGGTCACACTGACTCCATAGGGACAGACGAGTATAACCAGCGCCTGTCTGAACGACGCGCACGGGCGGTCAAACAATACCTGGTGTCGCGCGGTGTGGAGGCCAGCCGTTTGGAGACCGTAGGCAAGGGCGAAAGAGAACCGATTGCCCCGAACACAAAGGACGGGAAAGATAACCCTGAAGGCCGGGCGATGAACCGTCGCGCCGAATTGAAGGTGAGATAAATCGTCCTGCCCCTCACAAGGCGGCCGTCTGGTCGCCTTCCTCGAGTCTTCTCTCTAAAGGGATCCCCTGGAGTCCTGCCGTATGGATTTTGGCCTCTGGGGGATTTGCTCACAATGCCTTGCCGTCGCAATTGTCCCTGTCGAGCGGACGATGAGCCTCACCCGAGCTTTGCTTTCGTCACTCTGACCGCTGCGGCCAGCGAAACGATAAAGAATCCTGTCAAAAAGAGCAAATCATTTTGCACCTCAGCAAATCCAGAGCCCTTCAGCACGATAGCGTGCAAGGCATGGGCAAAGTATCTGGCCGGGAGGCACTGCGAGAGCGCGCTGATAAACAGGGGATAATTGTCTGTCGGCACCAGAATCCCCGTAATCATAATTGACGGGAACATGAAAAAGAAACTGAGAAATATGGCTTGTTGGGTGTGACGGGCCCGAGCCGCAAAGAACACTCCGAACGCCATGGTGGCGAACATAAACGCCAGGGCTGTGACCGCGAGCAGCAGCAGACTGCCCTTCACCGCAATGCCATAGAATACGTAGCCGCCAGCTTGCAGCATCGCCAGCGATACAAAGCCAATACCAATATAAGGAATCATTTTGCCAAGCATGATTTCCGCCAGGGAGAGCGGAGTGGACAGGAGCTGCTCGAAGGTGCCGCGTTCGCGTTCGCCGACTAAGCCGACTGCCGCAATCATGAGGCAAATTTGCGTCAGCATGTTCGCCGGCATCGCCGAGAGGAGCCCGAAACGGTCCTGAAGGCCGGGATTGTACCAGTATCGTTTCTCTATAGATACCCGCGGCATTGAGAATTTCTGTTCACTGCGGTCTCGCGACGGCGGCTCACTGAGAGAGAACACGCTGGCGGTTTGCGTAATATAGTTGCCCAAACGCAGCGCGCTGGCAGTTTGAGCGCCGTTCAGAAGGATCTGGATAGGCGCTTCCTGACCGCGCCTTAATTTGTCGGCAAAATCCCACGGGATCACCACGCCCGCCAGGCCATCTTGCTGGCGCAAGAAGTCCACGACCTCATCTTCACTGAGGACGAAGTGCGGCTCGCGCAGCGCGGTCAACGAGGTCAGATCAGCAATGAGTTGCCGTGACAGCGTGGTCCGTGATTGATCATAGACAACCCAGGCGGCATTGTTGACTTCATTGGTAATCGCAAGTCCAAACAGGATCAGGTAGAGGACCGGCTGCACGAGAATGGCGGCGAGCAGGCCATGATCCCGTCGCATTGTCCGCCCTTCTTTTCGCGCCATGGCGAGCACATTACGCAGCCGCATCGTTACGCCTTTCGTTAACTCCTGCGCTTGATCGTGCGTGAGACGCGCGCGACGAGAACCACAAGGAATACGCAGAGAATAACGACTTCTGGCCAGAGCTCATACAATCCTTGTCCTTTCAGGTACACACCGCGAGTGATGCGTAGATAGTGTGTGACCGGAATCAACTCTCCTACAATGCGGAACGGCAGCGCCATGAGTGAGAGCGGAAACAAGAAGTCGGATAGCATCAGTTGCGGCACCATGATTAACACGCTGCGTTCCACTGCATCCGTGGAGGAGCGCGCCAGGCTGGAGATGAGCAACCCCATGGAGAGACCAATCAAGAGGAACACTGGAGTCACGACCAACAAGAGTACGATGTTGCCGGTGGGAGTGACGTCGAAAATCACCCAGCTCACTACGATGCTGGCGATAATCGCGCCCATGGCGACCACGCCAAAAGGGAGAATCTTCCCGAGCACAACTTCGAATGAGGTCACCGGAGTAACCAGTAACTGTTCCAGCGTGCCAGCCTCTCGTTCGCGCACAAGAGAGATGGCGGTGATAAAGACAGTTAAAAACATGCAGATCATGCCTAACAGACCAGGGATGGTGTAGGCGGTGCTTGACAACGTGGGATTGAACAGCACGCGGGTCCGTGGCGTGACGACGCCAATAGCTTCCGGCCGCAGATTGCGTTCGGTGAGCGGCGTGCGCTCCACACGGGTGTGTGTATAAAACGCTCTGGCGATGGCGGTAAGAAATCCTTCCGTGCTGGTTGCGAGCGTGGTGTCCGAAGCGTCGAGCACGAGTCCAAGGCGGACTTCTTTGCGGTTCGCGATCGCTTCGCTGAAATCCAGAGGGATCAACAAAGCGGCCCGACAGGACTGTCGGCCAAAGAACGAATCAATGTCGTTAAAGTCGTGAAACGGTGTGATTGTAAAATAGTGCGTCGCGGTGATGTCACTAAGCAGCTGTCTGCTCTCTCGCGTTTGCGCGCGGTCGAGCACGCAGAGCGGCAGATGATCAAAATCCGTAGTGATAGCGTAGGCGAGCAACGTGATCTGTAAGGCTGGAATGAGCAGCATAACCATAAGGGTAAAGCGGTCACGCCGCAATTCGACAAATTCACGCCAAAGGAGAATCCGCAGACGGCCAAATTTGCGGCCAAGCGCAGTCATGCCGAGGCCTCCACCCGAGTTTGGCGCTGCCGAATCCGCCCAGCAAAGACCTCTTCGAGAGAGGGAAGCGCTGTCGTGTATTCCAGGGCTGGACTGATGTCACGCACCGTGCTCCGCAAGCGGCTTAAAGTTTCCTGCTTGTTATCCGGGAGCAGGACAAAAACCCCGCCCGGCTCCTCTTGTTGTACGGCATAACCTTGGGAGCGGAGGGAGGACGCCGCGTTCGTCAACACTTGCGGCTCCTCATGGAGAAGCCGTACGCGATATCCTCCGGCGAAGGCGATTTTGAGACCGAGCGGCGTATCCAGAGCAATCAGCTGTCCTTGATCAATAAAGCCCACGCGATGGGCATGCTCCATCTCATCGAGATAATGCGTGGTGACGAACAAGGCCTTGCCTTCAGCAGCAAGATCCTGAATGAGATCCCAAAAGACTTGCCGATTGATGAGATCGACGCCGGCGGTTGGTTCATCGAGGAAGACAATCTCTGGATTGTGCAGGAGTGAGCAGGCGAGGGCGACCCGTTGCTTGACGCCGCTTGGCAGCTCTCGCACAAGCGCCTGCTCATATCCACAGAGACCAAGGCGAGGGAACAGTTCTCCTTGTCGTGCAGCAATGCGCAGGGACGATAAGCTATACAGACCGCCGAAAAACTGAACATTCTCTTGAACGGTGAGGTTGGCGTAGAGGGAAACCTTCTGCGACATGTAGCCAATGCGCGTGCTGATCTGGCTCGCCTGGGCGCCGATATCCAGTCCAGCTACCTGCGCCTCGCCTTCGCTTGGCGTCAGCAAACCACAAAGCATCCGAATCGTTGTGGATTTTCCTGAACCGTTGGGGCCGAGAAAACCGAAGACCTCGCCGCGTTGCACCTGAAAGGTGACATGATCAACCGCCGTAAATGACCCGAAACGGCGAGTGAGATTATGCGTGATGATCAGTGGAGCGTCCTTGGCCATGAACATATCACTAAAAGTTATGAGCTCTGCGTGTGGTTCGCCATTTCACGTTCAGCTTGCTCCGTGAGTTCTGTGAACACCATTTCCAAAGTAGGCGGTATGACCTCGACCATCAAAGTGTCCTGGGTCAGTGCTGCAAGCGCCTCTTGCAACTCGGAGCGTGACAGTGTTGTTGCTATGGTTGCCGTTTCTCCAATGAGCTGGATGCGGTGCGCCCATGGCGCCTGCCGGATGCGCGCGAGCATATCCGGTCCGCTAGCTCCCAGGAGGCGGTACGCCTGCCAAGGGAACCGTGCTTTGATCGCATGCGGAGCGCCTTGGACGCGTATCCTGCCGCGATAGAGATAAGCGATCTGGTCACAGCGTTCAGCTTCATCGAGATACCCGGTGGACATGACAATGGTGACATTCCGGAGCTGCCGTAGAATGGTCCACATTTCTCCCCGCGCAATAAGGTCAACGCCATTATTGGGTTCGTCTAAAATCAACACTTGCGGTTGATGCAGCAGGGCGCAGATCAGTGCAAGCTTTTGTTTCATGCCGCCGGACAATGCCGACGCTAGAAAGGAGGTGAATTTATCAAGCTGAGCAATGGCGAGCAGTTCCGCTGCGCGTTGGCGGAACACCCGGCGTGGAAGCCCGTGAACATCAGCGAAAAATTCAAGGTTCTGCTGCACACTGAGGTCCTGATACAGGCTGAACGTCTGTGGCACATAGCCCAACCGTTCTTTGATGGGCTGCGTTTGTGACGCAAGCGCATAACCAAGGACAGAGGCGTGCTCTGCTTCAAACTCCAGAAGACCGACAAGAATGCGCAGCAACGTGGTTTTCCCTGCGCCGTCTGGTCCAACTACACCGAAGATACAAGGTTGCTCGATGGTCAAGGAAACCCCATCAAGGGCGACTGTAGCGCCGAAACACTTACGAACATTGCTGAGCGCGATGATAGGATGATCCACAACGTCTCCTGCCGAGTGGCGGCGTTCGGGTATGGCTCAGGAAGACGAGGTTGAAGTTGGGGTTGCCGTCGTTATTGGCGGCTTTGCTTGTCCGTCCAAGAAGACCGTGCCCTCCATGCCTGGTTTTAAGCGCTCTACCTGATCGAGAATGCGCACTTTCGTGGCAAAGACCTGGGTGATGCGATCACTCCTGACTTCAATATTCTTAGGGGTGAACTGCGCCATATCTTCGATAAAGCTAATTTCACCGGGGAAGAATTCTCCCGGCAGGGCATCTGGCTCAATGCGTACGCGGTCTCCAACGCGCACTTTGCCCAAATCCGGAACAGGAATGTAGATCCGCACATACTTATCGAGCGGATCAAGCAACGCGGCGACGCCAACGCCAGGAGTCACATATTCGCCCGTGCGAATAAGACGGGTCTGTACTGTGCAATCGCAGGGGGAGCGGATAGTGTATTTGTCCAAAATGATCTGCATTTGCTTGAGCCGTTCAGTCTCCACAGCGAGCTGACGTCGCAAGACCTCGAGGGCGTCTTCGGCTACCTGGATCTGCCGTAGATTTGCTTCTGCATTCGCTACCGCTTCCTGCTCACGCGTCAGCGCCGCCCGCGCCGCGTCAAGTTGATTTTTGGCTTGATCAAAGCGTTGCTGGCTGAGTTGTTCGGCCTCGAGCAATTCTTTGCGCCGGACAAATTCCTTTTGGGCGAACTCCAAGTCTGATGAGGCTTTGGCCAGATTGCTTTTCGCCGCGCGCAATTGCGTAGGATAGGTCTCCCGCGCCAGGGCGAGCCGCGTCTCTGCCTGCTGCATCTTGGCTTTCAGCAGAGCTAAGTTCAGTTCCTGTTGAGTGACTTGGGAGCGGTAGTCGCGCGCGTCTACCTCGATTAGTACATCATCGTATTTGACCTGAGCGCCATCGGTGAACGTAACGTTCATGACCCTGCCGCTCACCTCACTTTTAATGACTTTTTCTTCTCCTTCCACGAACCCAGTGAAAAAAAGTTGCTCTGAGCGGTGAGTGTGCTGATACCACCAGACGCTAACGCCTGCGGCAATAAGCACGAAGAGCAGAACAGGCAGCGCCTTCTTCATGCGCCTTTCTCCTTCTGTGGCCTGATGCCGTGGAGAAAAATATCCGTGAGAGAATCAACAATCTGTTTCTCGGAAAACGGCGTGAGGCGTTTTCCGCCGAGATGTTCCTGCGTAACCGCCATGATTAAGAACATCCCGGCAAATGCTCGAGCAATAAGGACGGGATCAAACTTGCGTGCGATGCCAGCCGTCATAGCTTTCTGCAACAGCTCGGCAATCCGGCGGTTCAACGCAAGGACAATGCGCTCAAAATACAGCTGTCCCCACTCCGGATGACGAAGCGTTTCCGCCGCTATGAGGCCAAAAAAGGCGAGATAGGCAGGCGTGCGAAAACGGCGGTACATCGTGCGCGCCACTGAGCGGAGCTCGCGGTCGAGATCTTCTGCGGTATAAGCAGAGGCGCCCTGCTTGATGGCAAGCTCATCGAGGGCGGGGACCACTTGTTGAGCGGCGGCAATAAAGAGATCCTCTTTGTTTTTGAAATACAGATAGATGGTGCCTTTGCTCACCCCCGCTTCCTTGGCGACATCGTCCAACGTGGTTTGGTGTAGACCACGGCGGGCGAAGACCCGGAGCGCGGCGGCGGAAATTTCCTCCGGGCGCTCCGCCGGACGCCGTTGCCAGCGCGGCGTTCGTGCAGGCGTCGGCCAAACAGGCATGCCACCACCTTTCTCTTAATAACTGACTAGTCAGTTAGTTAATTCGTTGAGGAAAGTCAACCCGCATCACCTTTCAGGGCGCACGCCAAAATTCCGGCTTGCTGCTCAGCTAATCACTTCTTTCTTGATCGGTGGTCTAGGGAATAAGAAATCAATTAGAGAATTAAAAAGTCATGACAATGGCCTAAGCCAAGAGTAGGATCTGCAGCCTACGAGGGAGGAGTAGGTAGAGTAGTCACCCTTATTCGGGCTCAGGGTGACTGAGGAGGGAGGGGCGGCCTGAGGGCTCGCTCCTCTCCTTCTCGGAAAGAAAAGAAACAGGGGCAGCATCTCAACCTGAGCGTCTGCAGGCGCCAGCCTGCCCTCTGCGTGGAAAAAGTTCAACTTCTTCGCCCTCCTACGCGCTTTCTGCTCGTTGCTTTTCACTGTTCGTGCGTTTACTCCTTGCCGGGAATGTGATAGCACTAGCGCAGACTTCCACGCCGCGAGGAGAGAGCCATGTCAGGTCATTCCAAATGGAGTACGATTAAGCATAAGAAAGCCCTGAA
>DATLYA010000027.1:0-7931 GCA_035575235.1 Candidatus Methylomirabilota bacterium | reverse complement strand
GCACAGGACACTATGCGTCTCCGGAGGAAAACTCAACTGGGCTGTAGTGCAGTGCGACAAGAGAGAGGGATGAGAAAGAAAGAGGAGACTGTCTGGGGACAAAGCCAGTCTCCTCGGAAGGAATAGGAAAGAAGCTGGGGGATGGGGACTCTGTCCCGCCAACTCCTCTCCCTCTTTCTGGCACTTCCTGGAGGGCACGCCAGGAGTGTTTGCTCCTGTAGTAAGCAAATTAGGCGCCGCGGGAAAGAGGGAGGAGGGGAGTGTACGTAAATGCTCAAGGAGCCAAAATAAATAGGCGAAATCAAGGGAAAAGTTTGCGACCGTGCCGATGAGGGGCAATATGCACCTTGCAACGTATGCGCAACGTGGAACTCTCCAATTCTTGCGTCTCCAAAAGAGCCTATTAGCAGATGCAGAATGCACAGTGAGTTGCAAAGTGCAACAAAAAAGACAATGCTACACAACACGTCCACGATTTGCAGATCGGGATGAGGCGCACTGTGGCTCATCAATCATTTCCATTTCCCGTACTCATCACGCCTGACCGTCATGAGATGCGGGTGATCGAAACGGCGTGGGAAGCGTTCATGGCCGGACAGACGACTGGCCTGGAAAAAGTCAGGCCGGTGATCCGTGAATCCTGGCAACGCGCCCAACGTTTTGGCGTCGATCCCTACCTCCGGAAAATTCCATTGGTTCTTTCCGCTGAAGAGCTGGAAAGCTTACAAGAAAGAGCGGATCTCATCTATGTAGCTACCCCGGTGCTCGAAACGCTGGTGAAAACCTGGCAAGACAAACATTTTGTCGTCGGGGTGAGCGATCGCCATGGCCGTATCCTGCAAGTCAGTGGGCATCCCTGGGCGTTACAGCGCGCACGGGAAATTAATGCGATTCCCGGTGGAGGCATGGCGGAAGAACTCGTGGGGACAGCGGTCGTCAACGTCGTGCTTGCGCAAAATCGTCCTGACTACGTACTGTGGAGTGAAAACTTTGCTCAGTCCTTCCATCCCTGGGCTTCCATTGGCGCGCCGATCCATCATCCTCTGACTGGAGAGACGATTGGGGTTACGGGGATTTCTGGATACGAGCGAGTGTATGCACACGGCGAGCTGATCATTCGTTTGACTGAGCGTATCGAGATGCTGCTCCATCGTGAAGAGTTGATGCGGCGTGTAGCGCTCCTCGATGAATATCACCAGTATGTACTCCGATATTCTCATGATATAGTCCTTGCGGTTGACGCTCGGGGGCGAGTATGCGGCGCGTCCTCTACGGCCACAGGCTTGTTTGACGCGCCGCAGCAACTGCTTGGGCAGTCACTGTTGCGGACGTCAAAGCTCCAAGTGCAAGGTTTCCGTCCACTGGTTGAGCAAGCTGAAGTGCAGCCGTACGCTGTCCAGGTGGCGATTCCGAAAAAGGACTTGCAGCTCAAAGCTGACGCCATTCCGATCCATGGAGAGCGGCAACCGGTTGGGACAATTCTGATTTTGCCGCGACAGAGCGCTCTCCGGTCTTCTGTCCGCCAGGGCTCTCATGCCGTCTGGGCGGCTTCGCATTCCTTTGCTGATGTGATCGGCTCTTCGGCTGCGCTCTCAGCCTGTCTCTCTGCTGCACGCCGCGCCGCGCTGCAGGATTTCCCGGTGTTGCTCCTTGGGGAATCGGGGACGGGGAAAGAATTGCTGGCTCAAGCTATCCACACGGCGAGCGTACGGCGGTGCGGCCCGTTTGTGCCGGTAAACTGCGGCGCCGCCAGTGATGATTTGTTAACGGCAGAATTGTTTGGCTATGTGGACGGCGCTTTTACCGGCGCAGCGCAAGGCGGGCGCCTGGGAAAGATTGAACTTGCTCATGGCGGCACGTTATTTCTGGATGAAGTAGAAGCGATGTCGCCGAAAATGCAAGTGAGTTTACTGCGCGTGCTGGAAGAGCATTGCCTGACGCGCCTAGGCGCTGACCACCCAACGCCTCTCGATGTGCGGGTCATCGCCGCGTCAAATGAGAACCTCAGGGAAGCCGTCGCGCAGAAACGCTTCCGTCTTGATCTCTACCATCGCCTGGCGGTATTGCCGCTCACCTTACCGCCGTTGCGAGAGCGCCTGGATGACCTCCCTGAGTTAGTCGCGCACTTTCTGCGACAATTGGGATTTGACGCCATGCGCCTCAGTCCGGAAGCTTTGGCCATGCTCCGAAACTATGCCTGGCCTGGCAATATCCGAGAATTGCGCAATGTGCTGCTCCGCGCCGCTTACACCGCGACAGGCTTGCTGATTACCCCGGCGGACTTGCCTGGGGAAATTTTCGCTGGGGAGCATGAAAAAAAATCTGTCGCCGCGTCTGCCGGCCGCTTACGAGACGCTGAACGAGTGTTGATTCAGCAAGCCCTCGCCGAAGCGAACGGCAATCTTGCCCAAGCCGCTGTGCGTTTGGGTATTCATCGCGTGACGCTGTATCGGAAAGTGAAACGCTATAGGCTAGGGCGGTGACATCATCCTGGTTGCAAACGGAGGGGCACGGCGCGCCGTGCCCCTCCCAGGCGACACACTGCTCTAATCCTTAAAATTCGGAATGACCTTCTTCGCGAACAGGTCGAGTGACGTCATGATTTGATCACGGTCATGAATGCCTTGCGGAATCAGCAGGAAGCACTCTTTGATCGGAATGGCTTTGCTGGCTTCATCGAGTCGGTGGCAGATAGAATCTGGATCTCCAACCAGCATCTCTGGATGTCCTTGGCCAAACGGCATCAGCCATTCATCCCACAGCCACATGGCGTCTGTGAGCCATTCTTTTGCTTGCGATTTTGTCGGCGTGCAGATCATGGCCCCGCCCCACGCGGCCTCATCGCCGGGTTGAACGTTATGGCCATGCCTTGCTGCTTCTTCTCGGTAATTCCGCCACAAGGCTTTACAGAATTCTAAATCCGACGCAAGCACGATGGGTTTGCCGCCGTATTGCGCCCAGAACAGCGCCGTGCGCATGCTATGGGTAAACCCGCCATACAACGGCGGGTGCGGCTGTTGTAGCGGGTGGGGTGCGATGCCAATTTCGCGGATGCGCATGCTCTCATCCACGCCCTTGCCATATTTTGTATAGGCCGGATGGGGATGTGGATTGACGAAATCCGCCGGTGGAATTGTCCAATATTTTCCCTGATAGCTAAATGTCTCCTTTGTCCATGCCGTCAAGACGATATCGACAAACTCTTTGAAATATTCGCGGTTCTTGTTGTCCGCTTCGCTGTTCTTATTCCAGTCGCCAACCGCATCGAGATCTGGACGAATGCGGAAGTTATGCACCCAGCGCGCCTGATAGCCGCGCACGAGGCCTACGCCAAGGCGACCTCTCAGCATGTGATCAAGCGTAGCGGTATACTCGGCGACACGCACGGGGTTATGCGTGGGCGCGACCCAGCCCACCATGTTAACGCGCAGCTTTTGACTGTGTTGCCCAATCCACATCGACAACAGCCCTGGCTCGTTGCTGGCTTCGAAACCTTCGATTTGCAAGTGGTGCTCCGGATGGCCCATGCCGGCGAATCCGGCTTCATCGGCAAACCGCGCGTACTCGGCAATTTCATCGAGCATGCGCTGGTACAGGGCGGGGTTCTGCCCGGCCATCCCCGCTTCAATCTCATGACGGCGTCCGACCGTGGCATAAATAAACAGGTGAAATTGCATTATTGCTGCTCCTTTGCTCTACAGTGACGGCGGTGACGTCAACCGTCCATGCCTGACGCAGGTATACGAAAATCCCCCCGGTTGGTCAAACTGGATGGGTAGTCGTAGGAGAAGAGAGGAAGCGCCACGGCTGTGTCATTGCGAGCAGCGCGAAGCAATCTTTGTTTGGGGCAGAGGCTGTTTCGTCGCTCACGCTCCTCGCAATGACAGAACATAGGCCGGGATAAGGTTGAAGCCTGTTCCCGGCGCCTTGTGGCTCCTGCTAGAAGCGGAGCGGTGCGGAAAACCTCTAAGGGCGCTGACCGTGATCGAAACGTTGCTGCTCTTTCCGCCGTTTCGGTTTGATGTCGCCAACGAGCAACTATGGCGCGAAGAGCGCCTTGTCACGCTGCATGCGCGCGAGAAAGCGCTGCCTGGTCTCCACCGAGCGGCGCGCCTGGGCTTCATTTGATAACTCCTGGCGTCCATCGGTCCGCGTGACTTCACGGGCGGCGGACACGGCGTAGAGCTGCTCTGCGACTTGTGGATGGGTCTTCAAGACCGAGGCAAGCGCGGCGTGATCGATACGAATACAGACGGTGTCCATGACGGCGGTGTAACTCGCTGCGTGCGATTCGCCAGCCATAAGCGGCGATTCACCAAAAAAATCTCCGAGTTTTAATGTCGCCACTGTGCGTCGAGCGCCGTTGGTCGAGATGGAGACCGCCACCTCACCGTTGCAAATTATATACAGCACGTTGCCAGTATCGCCTTCCTGTATGATATCCTCTCCGGCGGCAAACCTGACGGTTTTCATGGGTGTGACGAGCCTCGCACGATCGTCCTCAGAGAGCACGGAAAATAATCCGCTCTGTTCTAGAGCAGCGCGACGGTCGATCGCCGCATCAGCCATAGCTTTGGGCGGTTCCATGACTAAGGTGCGAATGGGGAAAGGGATCTCCAGCCCGGCGCGTTGTGCTGCATACCACACGCGCGTGCGGACTTCACTGGCGATGGTCGAGTGATGCGTATAATCGTTGATCCAATATCGCAGTTTATAGGTAAGGGCGCTGTCGGCGAAATCAAGCAGAAGACAGTCGGGTTTCGGTTCCGAAAGTACGCCAGGCGCGTTGCGTACAGCGTTCAGAAGAATCTGTTTCACTTCGTTTGGCGGGTGGCGATAGTGAAACCCGACTGTAATCTCCTCGCGCTGCACTGTGTCGGGTCGTGAGAGATTAAGCACATCCGCGTCGAGCAGTTGATGGTTCGGGACGATGAGAAGGTCGCCGTCCTCAGTCCACAGCAACGTTGAGCGCCATTTAATCTCGGAGATTCGCCCGACTTTTTCCCCGATCCGAATCCAGTGGCCTATGCCGAGGGTGCGGTCGATCTGCAACGCGAGTCCAGCGAAGAGGTTGGCAATGGTATTTTGTAGAGCAAGGCCAATCACTGCGGTTAAGACAGCGGAGGTGGTTAAGAGAGAAAGCGGATCAAGGCCGCGCTGATACAAGATCGTTAGAACAATGAGCAGAATAACGCTCACGTGAATGAGATTGCGAATCAATGCGGGGACAAGAATCTGTGTGCGTCGTAAGACGAGGTCAAAGGCGGCGAGACTGACGAAGCTTGTCACACCGATAATGAGACTTAAAAGATCAAGAAGACTGAGCAGACTCCAAACGGTGTAGGCTCCAAGCTTTAAGGCCACAGTAGCGCTAAGCCCTAGAACGAGAGCCAGGGAGAGGAAGAGTAAAGGCGTTGTCGCGCGGCTCCGTTGCATGAAGGGGAGCACTTGCCGGAGCAGCAGAGTGAGAATGATAAGAAGAAGAGTGGCCGTGGAGCCGGTCCAGGTTTGCCCGAGAACAAAGAGTTGATCGAGGAGTTGCATAGGTTTTCCTTACGTTCCGCTCTCACCCCAGCAGAATCGGCAACAGCACCCCCAGGCTCAGGGTAAAGAGCCATACCGCCGGCGCTGGCGTTCCCTCTGGCCTACGGAGTAACGCCTCTCGTGCGGCAATGCGCGGGTCCACCAAAAGCCACTCATCATGCCGCTGCTCCAGGAACACAAAGACCAACGCTGTCGTGGCCCCGTACAACAGATGGCCGATTAATTCAGGCAACGCCGCGCCCGCGGCCTCGCAGGTCCAGGTAAACGAACCGCTGAGCAGCACTGGGAAAAAAGTCAGCGGCCCAAGAAACCACCACACGAGCCCATAGAGCATGCCCCACATGACCGCTGCGCCAATGCTTGGAGACTCGCGATGGAAGAGGACGCCATAGCTGATCCCAAGGGGCAGACTGATGAGGAGATGAATCACGAATCCGAGAGCAGGCGATGAGCTATCGACGATGCCGGCGATGCGCGACAGCGCCCCGGTAGACGCCATGATGAGGCTAAAGAGCATGCCGCCAATCAGGCTGGCGATCGCGCCCCAACTCAGCGAACGTAGTGTACGCGCCCCCGCCCCTTCGGGGGCGCGTTTGAGCGGGTCGGATTCGATAAAACATCTGACCCACAGTCGATCAAGCGCTGCGTATAATAATCCGACAATGATGCCGTACACAATATGACCAATGAAGGAGCCAAATAGTTCCGCGCCGTGTGCATAGGACCAATTGATGGGGGCGTCTTGAAGAAGAGGCAATAGCGTGAGCGGCCCAAGGAACCACCAAAACATACCGTACCCGAGCCCCCATCCCACGCTGGAGCCGCCGCCGCGAATGTCGCGTTGGAACAACAGCCCAAATGTCGCGCCGATGATGATGGCGAAGATAAAGTGCAACATGGCGCCCACGCCGTATGAGGTCGAGTTCACGAGCCCAGCGATGAGAGGAAAGAAATTGACCTGAGCCATCCATTTGCCGAACGCCCACCCGCCCATAATGCCGGCGACGCCGCCGACAATGATGGCGCGGGGAAAACTGAATGGCGTCTGGCCGCGTTGCGTCTCAATCCCCCTCATCGTGCCGAGCATCACTCCGAGTGGCGCTCCAAAACACAGCACGTGCGCGACCAGCCCCGGAAAGCGCGCGCGCAGGGTGTCGAGCATCGCTTCGGGAGTAGCCGCTGCCGTGATGGCAGAGACGCCAAGTGGATTCACCAGCCAGAGCAACAGCGCATACGAGAGGCCCCATAACAACCCCGCTCCCGGTGTGAGCGCGCGCGGCGCGGCGAGCAGGGCGAAGCCAAGGCCGTACAGAGCTCCAAGCACGAGTCCAGTGTGTTGAGACGCCAATCCAGCGTGCGCGGTTGCGAGACCGCCGAGGCAACCGACTGCGAGACAGGGAAAGATGTATTTGATCATGGGGTGCTCCGAGAGAAAGTCGTCGGTAGCCAGTCCGGCAATATAGCAACCAGGAATTAAAGTCAGGAGCCAACAGGGAGAGCGTTCGGAGTCCGGAGTTCAAGCCCATCAGTCTTGCTCTCGCCCGAGAGCTGATAACTCGCAACCGGCGACCGATGACTGCAATCAATCGTCTGTACGATGTCGCGTGGGAAAAACAATTCCACGACCCAATCAACCAGCACACGGACCTTGCGTTCCAGGCTGGGGAGCTTCATCAAGTAAATACCGCGCCACAGGAACCACGCAAACAGGCCGGAGAAACGGAGACCTTTGATTTCAGCGCACGCCGTCTGGTGACCGACAACACAAAGCGCGCCCAGGGCGTCAAAATGAAATGGCGTGAGCGGCAACCCTTGAATACTGGCGTGGATATTCTTTGCTAGCGTCCGCGCTTCTCGCAAGGCAAACTGCGCGGTGGGCGGACATGGCTGCCCTGTCTTGGCGTCGGTGATCGCCGCGCAATCGCCCACTGCCCACACGCCTGGAGCGCCGGGAACTGCGAGCGTCTTGTCTACAATTACCGCGCCGCGTTTGTCGCGCTCCACTGGCAGCGTCTGGACGAGCGGGTTCGGAGCCGTGCCCGCCGTCCACACCAGGGTTTCCGTTAAAATCTCTTCACCACTATTAAGTTTAACCACGCCAGGGCGCGCATCTGCGACACGCACGTTCAACCGAAAGATCACGCCACGCGCGGCCATGCGCTCTAAGGCGTACGCCGCCAGTTCTTCACTAAGTTCTGGCAAGATGCGCTCGCGTGAGTGTACGAGCATCACGCGCACTTCTTCCGGCGAGATTTGCGGATAATACGCCAACATACCGCGGGCAAAATCATTCAGCGCGCCTGCCAATTCCGCTCCAGCAAAGCCGCCGCCCGCGACCACAAACGTCAGCATGGCTTGTCGCGCCGGCGAGGGCGGTTCATCCTCGG
>DATLYA010000026.1:0-25839 GCA_035575235.1 Candidatus Methylomirabilota bacterium | reverse complement strand
GGCGCAGGCGCTTTAACTGGCGATCAATTACAAGCAAGAGATGAAGAACTGGCGCGACAGGAACAGGAGATCCGCGCGCAGCGGCGGGAAATCGAGCGGCAACGGCGAGAGCTAGAGCGGCAGCGACAAGCAGAATAACTTATAGGCAAAGCATGCCATGCTCTACATCAAACCACAGAAGATTGGTCCACTTGTCTGGTCACCCCGAGGGTAACGGAGGGTCTCGCAGAGAGATGCTTCACTGCGCTCCGCATGCCAGGACCGGGCGAACCAGCGAGTGAGGCGTCCCAAAATCGTGTGGTTCGATTTAGGTTTCCTCGTAGGGGCTGCCCTCTATGGTCGCCCGAGAGTTGGGCAGGCGCGAGAGTCTGTCCCGCATGAATTTTGACAGCCAAGGTCGGTCCTGTACGCCGCCTTCGTAGGGGCGCGCCGTGCCCCTACAGGGAAAAGCTCCTTTTCTGCCAGAGGGTGAGCGCCGATTTTGATCGTCAAAATTCATGCGGGAACGGCGGACGCCGCGCATCGCCGCTCTCTAGCTTGGCGCGCCAGACATAGAGTTGTCGACGATTTTGCTTTTTCTCTTATCTCCGCGCTCTTTACCTTATGGACACCAAACGAGCAACCGTGCGCGTAGCGGCCATAGGAGACCTGCATTATACGCGCGCCTCCCATGGCTCGCTGCAACCGCTGGCGGCGCAGATTACCCACAGCGCCGACCTCTTGTTGTTATGCGGCGATATCATTGACTATGGTCTGCCCGAAGAGGCGCGCTTGTTCGCCAAAGAACTGACGAGTTCGACAATCATGAATATGAATCGGGCAGGCAGGAGGAGGTGCAGGGAATCTTTGCTGACGCCGGCATTCTCATGCTTGATGGCGAAGCGCGGGAAATCTATGGCGTAGGAATTGCTGGCGTAAAGGGGTTTGCCGGCGGCTTCGGCGAGCATGCTTTACAAGCCTGGGGAGAAAACACCGTCAGAAGAAGAAGTGCGGCAATGGCAATTGCCGCCACGTGGTCAGGCCAAAAAGAAAAGCTTAAGACGGATCAAGTAGTGCGGCATCCAGGATCCTTCACTCCTTCACCGTCTCCGACCCCGCCGCTTTGAGCGGCAAGAAGACATGGAAACGAGCGCCAGCGCCAGGCGTACTTTCCACTGCGATGCGCCCGTTGTGGGCCTCAACCAAGAGTTTCACAATAAATAACCCAAGCCCCCAGCCTTCCTTTTGCCGCGCGCTGATCGAACGGCGATATTTCTCAAACAGGCCAGGAATTTCCTCCGGCGGTAGGCCCGGCCCGGTATCAGCCACTGTTATGACTGCGCTGTTCTCCTGCACAGTGGAAAGAATATTGACGCTGCCATTTTTGGGTGTGAACTTCAATGCATTATACACAAGATTAGCGAAGATGCGCTCCAGCGCCAGCGGGTCTCCCTCAGTCCACAGTGGCAGTCTGTCCAACTGTACCTCCAGCGTAATCTGCCGGCGCCGCGCCTCGACACCGTATTGGCGACTGAGCCGCTGGAGCAGTTCATTGAGATTGACCGGCTGCCGCGTGAGCGTGAGCTGCTTATCCTCAATCCGCAAGAGATCAAGGTAGTTGTTCACGAGCGAGAGAATGGTGAGCGCATTGCTTTTAATCCATGGCAGCACCTCTTCGCGTTTCGCGGCAGTGAGCTTGCTTGCTCCCTCGATGAGATAGTCCGTGTACCCCATGATCGCCATGAGGGGATTCTTAATGTCATGCGTCAACATGGCGAGGAACTCGGCGCGTTGCCGCTCGAGCGCTTTGCGCCCGGAGATGTCGCGGGCCATGAGGAGGGAACCGCGCAATTTCCCTTGCGAATCCCAGAGCAAATTTTCGCGGATTTCAATGGGCACGACGCCGCCATCCGCGCGGATCGCTTCTAATTCCGCCATGGAGGGCAGCACGGAAGGGGGCTCCCCGGCCAGCGACCGGCGGAGGCGTTCCTCCACCACTTCCGTGGAGGCTGGGGTAAGAATCTTGCGGATATGCTGCTCAATTAACTCCTCGCGGCTCCACCCGAGCATGGTTTCCACAGCGCGATTCACGGCGGTGATCACGCCCGTGAACGTCAAGGAGAGAATCCCATCGCTGGCGCTCTCGAACAGATTGCGGTAGCGCTCTTCACTCGCGCGCACCTCTTGCTGCAGTCGCTGCCGTTCGATGGCGTAGCGCAGCGAGCGCGTCAGTGTGCGGGGATCGAATTGTCCCTTGATGAGATAATCTTGCGCCCCTTCTTGCACGGCTTTGATCGCCAGCTCCTCATCATCCACTCCGGTCAGAACCACTACAGGCGTCTGCGGCGCCCCCTCCTGCACTTTTCGGATGGTGTCAAACCCTTCACTATCGGGCAGCGTCAGATCCAGGAGAATCACCGCAAATGGTGCTTGCGCCAGTTGCGTCAACGCGGTACAGAGCCGTTCCACGTGCACGAGGGTAAACTCTGCGGTGGACTCGCCGCGCAATGCCTCACGAATCAGGCGCGCATCGCCAGGATTATCTTCTATAAGCAAAAGGGACTGTGTTTCGGTATTATTCATGGATGTTCGCGTAACAGAGGCAAGGTAAAATACACTGCCACGCCCTTCCCCGGTTCGGATGTTATCCAGATCCGCCCCCCATACCGCTCCACAATTTTTTTACCAACGGCCAATCCAACCCCAGTTCCACGGATTCCCTTACGCGCACCCAGACGCTGAAAATGGCGCAAATCCAATGGAAAAATTATGTATCACCGCTCTTATGCTGCACGGTCAACATCCACTGGCGTTCTTTCCATCTCACCGCAACACAAACGATGGGCAGTCTCCTTCGTGAAACAACCCGTCACGTAAAAAGTTCTGTAATAGTTGCCTGAGTTGTAGCCATCTACAAGTACAGCAAGAAGCGGATCGCACATGCACATAATGATGGCTTTGGTCTCCTCCGCTATCGTTTGTAGCATAAATCCAACGCGTTCAAAGACCTCCTCTCGCTCGACCTGTTCACAGGTACACTTTTGGCTGCATATGTGATTGGCCGACGCGCTTGCCTGCCCTCCATCCGGCACAGCTGGGCGCACCCCTTCCTCCGAGCGCTGCCGAAGTCTAGCGACGAAGCCATGACGCCTGTCCTACTTCGCAGACACCCTCGCGACGACGGCTAAGGACTCTGGGACAAAACTCTCTTCGGGCTCGTTGGGGCAGGCTGTCAGTGCGAGAGCGACGAAGCCATGACACCTGCCGCAAATTGCCTCCAGAGGTTTTGTCGCAAAGTTCTAAATCAGACCACACGAGATTGGCACAGTGCCGGACAGAAAGTTTTGGTGGCGCAGGCCTCCGGCCTGTGCGCGCAGCCAGGAGGGCCGCGCCACCATAAGCCACACTCCCAGTGTGGTGTACGCATGTCATGCGGTCTGATTTAGCGCTTACACAGATCGCCTGCGCTCTCGGAGCGATACCGAACACGCCACAAGTGAGATCTCCTTGTCGGGGCCGCCTCCTGTCCTCGTCCGCGCGATGAGCAGAGATAGGGGGCTGGCCTCTCCACAATAGACAACTGTAATCAGATTGATCGCTTGCCAACCGCAGGGCAAGGTCGTGTTGGCGGCGCTCTTTTTTACGCACCTGCGCTACAGTCCCCAATTAATGTGGGTGGTCGTCGGCGGAGGGCTCTTCTGGCTGGGCATTTTACTGACGTTGACCCTCGGCGACTATCTCACGCGGAGGGTGGATGAGCAGTAGCCAGTAGTAAGCGCCAGGAAAGAAGCGGAGACTTTTACGAAGGAACCGGAGCAACGGGGATGAAGAAAATCGGGGAAGCACGAGCCAGGATGGGCTTGGGCGCCGATTCTCCGTTTCCCCGATTCAGGCCTTCTACTCTCCGCTTCCCTGATTCCTCCTCACATAGCGGTTTCCTGCTCCAGCAGCGCTACAGGGAAATGCGCAAACACGTTCGCTAACGGGAGTGCGGCTTGTCCTGGACCTGGTATCGTCTCAAGCACTTCTCCGGTAAACACATTGCGGTACCGGCGCGCGGCCAGAGCGTTAGACAAGAAGAGCTGGGCGTCGCGCCACACCGCCGACCCGAGCGGCGGCGTTGACAGGTTGGGACTCAGGCGAGTCAGCAGCCGAGGCGCAGCTACTAACACCTGCTGGTCCTCATACTGACGAGCAAACGCGCACACGCACACGCTGCCCACTCCGTCACAAACGAGAGGAAGATACTCCCCATACAGAAACAGTTCCGGATGTTTTCGTCGGTACGCTAACGTTTGGTGGGTCACATAGAGTTTGATGCGCCCATCTTTTCGCGTCTCAACTAAGCTCTGCGCAACGCCAACCAGGTTTGTCCCGACCTGTTGTATCTGTCGCCGCAAGGCGTCCAGCATCCTGCGTCTTTGCTCATAATCAACCGGACGTCGATTATCCGGATCAACCAAACTAAAGTCCCAAATCTCGTTGCCCTGGTAAATATCCGGCACGCCAGGAATCGTCAGTTTTAAGAGCGTCTGCGACAGCGAGTTGTACATACCATACTGCGCCACCTTCTCCGCCAGCGGCGCAAAATGCTCCGCGAAGATGGGATCATCGATCACAGCGGCGACGAAGTGTTGCAGGGCGTCATCATACGCCCGGTTGGGATTGATCCAACTGGTGTTTTCCTTGGCTTCTTTGGTTGCCTTGCGCATGTACTCTTGCAGTCGCTGTTGAAAGACCCGCCGCGCCTGGTCGTTCATCGGCAGCAACGGCCACGCGCCTAACAGCGTCTGGTACAACAGATACTCCACATTCGGATCAGGCACGGGTTGGCCGTCAACCAGCAGCTTTTTCTTCTTATTGAGCTTGCTCCAGCGTCTGAGAGCGGCTTTCCACTCTTGAGGGATCTCCGACAAGACATGGATGCGCGCGCGCACATCCTCGCTGCGTTTTGTATCATGTGTCGTGGTAGCGACCAACGCATGCGGCCAGCGCGTCAAACGCTCCAGGTTATCGTTGTGGAAAGCCGTTAGTAGATTGCCGAACCGATCCGGCGCGCTGCCGACTTCATTCAGCGACGTCAGGCGATGGTAGCGATAAAACGCAGTATCCTCTAACCCTTTCGCCATGACAGGGCCGGTGTACTGCTGAAACTTCATGACGAATGACAGCTGTTCAAGACGCTCGCTATCCCCCCCCTGCTCTGAACCGCCGAGCAGGAGCACCTGCTGAATAAAATCGAAGATCGAGGGGTCCGCCGCGGGATTACGGCGCTTCGCTCTATTCACCGCCGCCTCGATAATGACGCGATCCCTATTACTCACGCCGCCATAATTGATATACGTGCGGTAGACAGGAAAGCAGGCAACCACCTCACGCAGCGCGCGCCGCAGGCCATTCAGCGTAAAATCGCGCGAGTGACGGTTTTTTTCAGCGATGCGACTCAACTGATGAGCCAAGACGTTGAGTTCGCCCGCCAGCGCCACCTGCATGATGAGTTTTTTACACTCATACACGAGATCGGAGAAGCGCGTCCGTACGCCGCTAAATCGGGTGTAGATCTCCGTGCACGCTTTCTCCTGCTCCGCATCAACAAAGACGTTATTGAGGCTGGCAAGCGCGTCATATCCTGAAGAGCCGTCAATCGGCCACGACTCGGGCAACCGCTCGTCGACGCCAAGAATTTTCTCGACCACCACGTAACAGGGCAGGTCCGGCGCGGCCAGGGCGAATCCAGGACGCTCCACCCCTGCGCCGTTCCCTTCATGCAACGACGCGAGGACCTGCTCAAGCGGCTCTCCGGAGCGCAGAGCGTGGCAGGCGTGCTGGAGTCGGCGGAGATATTCAGCCGGCTCATAGAGCCCATCAATATGATCAATGCGAAACCCCGTGATCTTTCCTTCAGCAAAAAGTTGCAACACGAACCTATGCGTCGCGGCGAACACGGCAGGATCTTCGGTGCGAAGCGCCGCCAATTCATTAATGTCAAAGAAACGTCGGTAGTTAATCTCCTCGGAGGCCACGCGCCAGTATGCCAGATAATACGCCTGGTCATCAAGCAACTGGTCCAAAAGATCAAAACTGCCTGGTTGTCCTTTTTCGCCGTTAAACTGCCGCACATTCTCATGGAGAAAGTCATGCACCTCGCGACATTCGTCCGTCAACCGTGCAAGGCGGCGTTTAATGACCTCCTTTTCGCGTTGGCGTTCACGAATACGCTCGGGATCCGTCTCCGTGCGCAACGGCAAATGCGTGAGCGCGGTAATGATGCTCTGCAGCTCAAGCAGCGAGGGGTGATCCGCGCCCAGTATGGCTTCGAGTTGCTCCAAGCGGTGACGCAAGATCAACGTGACCGGACGCGGGGCCACCGGCAACCGCGTCTTCCCATATACCAGAAGATAAAACGCCCCGTTTTCATACTCCAACGTCAGATGCTGGTCCTCAAGCACACGACCATATTGGTCGCCAAGGATCGGCAACAGCACCTTGTTGGCAAGTTTCTCTTTCAGAGGGGTCCAATCGATGTCGAAAAACGACGCGAACGGCGAACTCGGCCCATTCTCCAGGACGTCGTTCCACCAGGCGTTTTTCCCGGCGGCAATACCCATGTGGTTTGGCACAATATCGAGGAGCTGTCCCATGCCGTGCTGCTGTAAGGCCGCGATAAACTCGCCATACTGCTCCTCACCGCCGACTTCCGGGTTCAACGCATTATGATCGATGACGTCATAGCCATGCATGCTGCCGGGGCACGCTTTCAGATAGGGAGAGGAATAGCAATCAGTAACGCCAAGGTCGGCAAGGTAGGCGACAAGACCAGCCGCTTCACGGAAGGTAAACGCGGCGTTAAATTGCAGCCGATACGTGGCTGAAGGAATGCGCCGCCGCAGCGTTGCTGGGGGCGCAACAAGGACGCCGTTTTTATCACGGCGTGTGTCTTCCCGTATCTGATGCTGAGGCATGCCTACCATCCCTTTATTCATCTTACATATTACATTCCTTTATAAAACAGCATGGCGCTAAGAAGGCAAATCGCCGCATGGCCCGACAGGCGGCAAGCGATCACAGTGATTGCAGTCGTCTGTTGTGGAGAGACTGGCCCCCTACATCTGCCCATCGGACGGACGAGCACAGGGGGCGGCCCCGACAAGGAGATCTCACTTGTGGCGTGTTCGGTAGCGCTCCGAGAGCGCAGGCGATCTGTGTAAGCGCTAGCGGGACGAGTTAGTAATCGCGCGAGCGATCATAATAATTATCGTAGTACGGATCTCTGCGGTAATAGGAGTCCTCTACGTCTCGCCGCCTCAACTCTTCAAGCCCTCGTCGCTGTCGCTCCAGTTCGTATTGGTGCTGTTCAAGTTCACGCTGTTGTCGGGCCGCTTCCGTATCCTGCGATTGCAGCGCGCCGCCGGTCAAAGCGCAGCCCAGACCGCCTAACGCGCCGCCAATGAGCGCGCCGCGCCCAGGATGACCGCCTGCAGCTTCTCCAATAAGAGCGCCTGCGCCGAGCGCGGCTCCCCCAAGCGTGCTCTTTTCACGCGGGCTGAGCGGTCCGCCCGCGCACCCGGTGAGAGCAAGCACGGCAACAATGCAGATGCCTCGCTGTAGAAAAAACCATATCGTCTTGAGATTCATAGCAACCTTCAGCAGGACAGAAAATCACACCCTCACCAAGAATCTCTAAAATGCCGCAACTCCTATGCCACCTGCGAGCCGTTTTCTGCGTTGGCCCGCTCACCGGTTCGCCATGCTTCAGTACGTAGAGAAAATTGACACACCACACGTGGATTTCCTCACACTGTGCGGTGCGCTTTTGATTTTTTCTTTTCCGCCGGCTCTTTTCTCAGCATGCTCGTCAATTTTTCGTTCTGCGCCTACAGCACGGCTCCGTCGGCACTTATATTGCTATTCTACATAGACAGCATTCTACGTCTGCAGGAGATGCGACATGGAAAATATGGAAAACCGGACAGAGCGCCCTATGGAAAATCGCGACACGCTCGCTGGTCAGTGGAAGCAGCTGCGCGGCACGCTAAAGTCATGGTGGGGAAAACTTACGGATGACGATCTTGAACGCATCGGCGGCTACAAGGAGCGGTTGATCGGCATGCTGCAAGAAAAATACGGGTACGCTCGGGACATGGCGCAGCGCGAAGTGGAGCGGCGCTTGAGAGAATACAACGAAAGCCATCCCCAGATGCACCAATCCGCCACAAGCGGGTCCGGCAGTAGCGGAGCCACGACCTACGGCGGCGCGGCGGAAAACGTCGCGCAAACCGTGCGGAATACGGCTGAGCGCATGGGTCAGTCCGCTTCACAAACATTTAGTGACATGAAGGATAAAGCACAGGAAGCAGGCTCGACAATTTCACAAAAAGTCGGCAGTGCAACGACCTCAGTCGGGGAAGGCATGACTTCACTGGCCGGGCGGATCCGCGAGAACGCTCCAGCCAGCGGCGCCATGGGGTCGGCGGCTTCCGTCGTGGCTGATCAGCTCGACGCCGCTGGTTCCTATTTGCAAGAAAGCAATTTTGAAAACATGATGAAAGATCTAACGGCGCTGATTCGCCGCTATCCAGTACAGTCGTTGTTGATCGGTTTTGGCCTTGGATACTTGATAGCCCGTAGTGGGGAGAGATAGTCATGCCGAATTCTTCACCACACTCCGCGGAACCGAGCTTAGCATCGCTCATTAGCGGCATCATCAACGATGCGAAAGATTTATTGCTGCATGAGTTCACTATGGCGAAGCTCGAAGTGCAAAACGAGCTTCGCAAAACGAAGACAGCGGCTGTCTCCCTGGGTGTTGGCATCAGCGTTACAGCAGTCGGCGGTGTTCTGCTGCTTCTCATGCTTGTCCACCTTCTCCACGCGCTTACTGACCTGCCGCTGTGGGGATGTTATGGCATTGTCGGCGGTGTGTTGGTCGTAGCCGGTTTGATCATGCTCTACACCGGAAAAAAGGCAGCAGAGCAGATTGAGGTGGTCCCGCAGGAAACTGTAGAGACCATGAAGGAGAATGCACAATGGATCAAGGAGCAGACGACATCCAACAGAATATAAGAGAGACGCGGCACGATATTGAAGAAACCCGCGCCTCGATGATCGAGAAGCTCGAACTTCTCGAAGAGCGAGTGCGAGAGACCGTAGAGAGCGCCAAATCGACGGTGGATGACATCATGGAAAATGTGAAAGAGACGGTGGATGACACCGTCGGAGCCGTCAAAGGAACGGTCGACGAAGCAAAATCAACCGTGGAGAACATCGTGGAAAACGTAAAGGACACCGTGAATGATACGGTAACGCGGGTCAAACACACCTTTGATCTCCAATATCAAATGGAAACCCGCCCGTGGCTCATGTTGGGCGTCTCCGCTGCGTTTGGGTATCTGCTGGGGTCCTTGGGCGCGAGAAGCGCGCCGCCACGTGAGACGGCGGGGCGCTATGCTTCGGGCGCCGAAGCGTTGCAACGCAGCGGATACTATGCCGCCGCAGCGGGAGCAAAACCATACAGCGGCTATCCGACCGCCGATTCGCCGTCCTCCAGGCGGAGTGGTTTCTTGGGTCAGTTTCAAGAAGAATTTGACATGATCAAAATCGCCGTGATGGGCGCGATGATGAGCAGCTTGCGAGACATGGTGAAACAATCCATGCCAAGCGGAGCTCCTCAACTCGAGAAAGCCATCAATAGCGCCGCCACGAAGCTTGGCGCCGGGCCGTTGGAGGGCGCGGAACGCCAGACTGGACGCCCCGCCCAGTCTTCTCAACCGGGACGCGACGCAGAGGCGCATCGTCAGGAGCCTGCTCCTACGAAGCCAGGCAACGGACCTCGCGATCAAATTACTCTGTAGACTAAGACGACCGAGGGGGCAGCGCACCTTGGCGGCGCACACGGGGAGCGTTCTGGGGCAGGCAGGCGCATGAGTCTTTGCGCGTCGACTGAAGGTGCATCGCAGCGCCGCTGCAGGGTTGCCCGGCCGCACGCGCTGGCGCCCCGGACCGACGGAAGTGCAGCTGTGAGAAGCGTGTGGGGGCGTACGGCCGTGCGCCGCGACAGACTCAGGGCAGACTTGCCGACAGGCGTGCAGCGGCCTCCCGTTCGCCGCAAGCGACGGTCTACTCCGTTTCCCACCACACCTCGACCTCTTCCTTTTCTCCCAGCGCGCGGCGCAACAGCCTGAGTAAGGCGGCGTCTGCGTCTGCCTGCTCCAATGCCTCTACCATTGCTTGATTCAAGTAGTAATCCCTATCGTCAAGCGATTCTTCTTCAAGGTGATCTTGCAAAAATGCGAACTGCTCTTCGGTTATCGCGCCAATGAATTGCCCAGTGTCTTTGTCATACAGTTTCTTCACGGCGTGTTCCTTTCACCTGGCGTCCCGCGATACAACTTCAGCAAATCATACGCCAATTATGCCGTCGACGTCTCCTCACGCGGCAGCGTGAAGAAGAAGGTCGCGCCTTTGCCGAGTTCTGACTCCACCCAGATACGCCCATTGTGACGTTCGATGACTTTTTTGCAAATGGGAAGCCCCATTCCCGTCCCTGGGTAGCGCTGACGGGAATGCAGCCGTTCAAAGAGGCGAAAAATTTGCTCGGCATATTGCGGATCAATACCAATGCCGTTGTCGCGGACGGCGAAGACCCACTGCTGATCCCGCGGGCTGCAGGACACATGAATCTGCGGCGGCTGCACACCGCGAAAGGTTAGGGCGTTCTGCAACAGGTGCGTCAACACCAGTTCGATCTGCTGCTCGTCCGCCATGACAGTGGGAAGTGAATCATGCGTCATCGTCGCGCGAGTCTCCTGCAGCGCCGCTTGCATCTCAGGCGCGCGCAACACGCGCAGCAGAAGCGCACAGCAGTCAACCGCCGTGCGGCGCTGGGGCAAGACCTCAATTTCGGTATACCGCATGAGGTCATTGAGCTGTTGAGCCATGCGAGTCGCTCCCTCACGGAGATAGCCCAGATATTCATTCGTCTGCGCGTCTAAGCGGCCATGGAGGCGTCTCTCCAAGAGTTGGGTATAGAGCGCCACCATCCGCACTGGTTCCTGGAGGTCATGCGCGGAAACATATACAAGCTGTTTCAGGTCATCGTTGACGCGCTGTAACTCCGCGGTGCGCACCTGCACATGTCGTTCAAGTTCGACGTTCATCGTATGCAGCGCTTCCTCTAACCGTTTGCGCTCCGTCACATCACGCAATGAAGCAAGAAAAACACTTTTACCGCGCCACTGGATGCGGGCGACCCGCATTTCCACGATTCGTGTTTCTGCGACGCGGCCTTCCTCAGAACGGTGAGGAATATCCAGTTCGGCAGGCTTACCGACGACCAAGGGAAAGCCGAACGTGGAGCCGAGCAGTTCCTCACTGGAACGGCCCAGGATAGCTTCAGCGGCGGGGTTGGTGAGGAGAACCTCGCCGCGTTCGTCCACCACCAGAACGCCGTCAGCGTTCTGCATCACAAGAAGGCGCTGTTGCGCTTCACGCTCCCGGAGCGCTTTCTCCATTTTGCGGCGTTGGTCACTAAGCAAGGTGAGCAGTAGGGCAACAAGCACAAAGACGGAGAGCTGGGCTGCACCTACCAGATCGGCGGTCGAGGCCGCGGGCGGCAGGGAAACGTATTTCAGCGAGAGAGTGGACAACACAAGCGCGCATAGTCCGGCTCCGAGGCCGCCAACCCGCGCACTGACCGCCACCGCCGCCAAATAAGGAACGGCGGGAAGTGGAACGAGGACAGACGGGAACCGAGCGCTGACGCCGGCAACAAGCGCGACGCTCACAACCGCCAGCCCATAATTGAACAGCACTCTTTGTTTTTCTTTTACCATAGATACTATGGTCGCCTCCTCTTACTGTATCGCACCTTCGGGGCCAAAAAAGTCTGATGTGCACCGTGCGGCCTTGCGGAACAAAACCGTCAACACGCCGACGCCAAAGGTTCAGGCGTATACGCAAAAAGGACGCCTGCTAGTGGTGAAATTAATGGGCGACCTGGTGTTGTACTAGCGCGCTCCATGGGCAAACGCTTGCCATGCCTGAGCAGGACACGACCAGGGGCGGCGGACGGCGGACTTCCGCAGGGCCGAACCACCTTGATTCCGGGCACTGCTGGCGCCGCCAAGATGGTCTTGGCAGCGCGATTTTTGGTGGAAGGCGTCCGCATCGCTCGCGAAGCCGGCGTATTTGTCACCTTTGAAGAATCGCCCGCCGACATTCGCGCAATATGCGCTCGCTTGGTTGGGACATCGCCACATGGGAGATGAGGGGTTTTGGCTGTTTGTCGATGCGTCTCCGCAACTAGGAGAGGAATTACAGATGAGCGGCGGCTATGATTTAGGTGCGCTCCTCGCCCGCATTGAGCACGCCGTCCGGAAGATTGACGCGCGGCGGGTGTCGCTCGCTTCGTTAAGCGCCATTTTCGCGCGCTTGTATAACCGCCGGCGTGCGCTACACTTAAACAGAGGAGCGCCACCATACGTTTTGTGTGGATGACGCCTTGGTGAAATCTACGGATGAAGGAGCAAACCCCCATGCGAGAGGTTCCACCTGTAAGCGGCGGCCAGGAGCAGGGGGACGGCGCGCCGAACATTTTGCTTCTTGAAGATAATCCGGCTGATGTGCGTTTGTTGTTCGAAGCCTTTCGAGAAAGTCCTCTCCATCCTCACATCGAGGTCGCGGAGGACGGTGAACAAGCGTTAGCCCTCTTGCAGCGACACGACCACCGCACCGGAGCGCTCCGCCCAGACTTACTTCTGCTTGACCTGCGGACGCCCAAAAAAAGCGGGCTGGCGGTGTTAACGGAAGTCCGAGCGGACCCCGCGCTGCAGGACCTGCCGGCTATGATTCTGACCAGCTCTCTGGCCAAAGAGGATCGGCAAAAAGCCGCGGCGCTCGGCGTAGAACGGTTTCTGCATAAGCCGGCGGACCTGGAGGCGTTTTTCCTTATTGCGCGGGAGGTCGCAGAATGGTGGCGGCGGAAGAGCGAAGAGAAGCCGTTGGTGTTTCACTCCGAGTGAGCACATGGAGCGCTTGCTTGTGCAGCATTGGGCCCACCTTCGCTCCCTATTCTTGAATGCCCGCGGCTGAGTTTGCTTGACGCTTTCTAAATCAGACCACACGAGAGTGGCGCGCACACGTGTCACCCTGAGCCCTTCTCAAGGGTTACAGTAGAGCGTGTACGCATGTTCTGTACACACGAGAGAAAACCGTCCTCTAATCCCTCGCTCAAGGAGGCGCCCCGCTCTCACGGGTTCACGACGTTTCTGGCTTGTCCATTCGCTGGCGTCGCCGTCACTGTCACGGACATTCCTTCGGTCACCGGCAGCTCTTCTCGCTGTAAGCAGAACACCGCCAGTGAGCGCGCCTCCAACTCATACGGACGACCGCCCCGGACGAAGTGACGTTTCGCCGGAGGCAGCGCGCTGCGCGTATCCAGCACCAATTGCCAGCGCACCCCTGGACGATGCGCAGGAAGGACAAAAGGCAATGGCTCATAATGCGCGTTCATGAGGATGAGCAACGTATCGTCGATAATGCGGTTGCCGCGCGCATCGACCTCCTCGATCGCGTCCCCGGCCAGTCGCAGCCCGAGGCAGCGGGCGTACCCGACATTCCAATCTTCCGGGGTCAGCTCTTTGCCGTCGGGGCGGAACCAGGAGAGATCTTTCACCTCCGAGCCGTGAATTTTTCTCCCCTGGAAGAACTTGCGACGGCGCAACACAGGATGGCGATGAAACAGTTGAATAAGAAATTGGGTAAACTTGAGTAATTCGCGCCGCGAGCGGTCCAGATTCCAATCAATCCAGGAGATCTCATTATCCTGACAATAGGCGTTGTTGTTGCCCTGCTGCGTCCGACCTATTTCATCCCCGGCCTGCAGCATCGGCACGCCTTGCGACAGAATCAGCGTCGCCAGGAAATTGCGCTGTTGGCGCGCGCGCAGCACTACTATGGCTGGATCCTCGGTCGGCCCCTCCACGCCACAGTTCCAGCTCAGGTTATGGTCATGCCCATCGCGGTTCTCCTCGCCGTTGGCTTCATTATGCTTCTCGTTGTAGCTCACCAG
The DNA here is from genome assembly GCA_035575235.1 of Candidatus Methylomirabilota bacterium. Classification (GTDB taxonomy): domain Bacteria; phylum Desulfobacterota; class Binatia; order Bin18; family Bin18; genus SYOC01. Next base: position 11,792 of record DATLYA010000026.1, on the reverse strand, counting down.
GTCAGCCAACGTGAAGCCGTCATGGGCGGTAATGAAGTTAATACTGGCGTAGGGCTGACGGCCGCTCCGGCTATACAGGTCGCTGCTGCCAGTCAATCGGTACGCCAGGTCAGCAACCAGGCCTTCGTCGCCTTTCCAAAAGCCGCGAATGACGTCGCGATAGACGCCGTTCCACTCCGCCCACAGCACTGGGAAATTGCCCACCTGATAGCCGCCTTCTCCCAAGTCCCAGGGCTCGGCAATCAGCTTCACCTGCGAGATGATGGGGTCTTGATGAATAATATCAAAGAAAGCGCCGAGTCGATCGACGGCGTGCAGCTCGCGCGCCAGGGCTGAGGCCAAATCGAAGCGGAAGCCGTCGACATGCATCTCCGCCACCCAGTAGCGCAGACTATCCATGATCAACTGCAGGGTGCACGGATGGAGCATGTTAAGCGTGTTGCCGCAGCCCGTGTAGTCCATGTAGTACCGCTTGTTATCGCTCACCAGGCGATAGTACGCGGCATTGTCAAGGCCGCGGAACGACAGCGTGGGGCCCAGGTGATTGCCTTCGCCCGTATGATTGTAGACGACGTCAAGAATCACTTCGATGCCTTCGCGATGCAAGGTTTTGACGAGCGTTTTAAACTCTGCGACTTGCTGACCATGGCCGCCGCTGCTGCAGTAGCGAACATCAGGCGCGAAGAAGCCAATCGAGTTATACCCCCAGTAGTTCGTCAGCCCCCGCTCGCGCAGATGCTTATCCACCACGAATTGATGGACCGGCAGCAGTTCCACCGCAGTGACGCCCAACTGATGCAGATAGTCGATCACGGCGGGATGGGCGAGCCCGGCGTACGTACCGCGCAACTCCTCGGGCACAGCGGGATGGCGCGCAGTAAACCCTTTGACGTGCAGTTCGTAGATCAAGGTCTTATGCCAGGGCGTGCGCGGCGGGGTGTCGTCGCCCCAACTGAAGGCCGGGTCCACCACTACGCCTTTGGGAACGCCAGCAGCGCTGTCCCGCTCATCGAAGGACAGATCGGCATCGGCGTGTCCCACCGTGTATCCAAAGAGCGCGTCGCTCCACTGCACGATTCCCGCAATCGCCTTGGCGTAGGGATCGATTAACAACTTGTGCGGATTGAAACGATGGCCTTCCGCCGGCGCATACGGGCCATGCACGCGGTAGCCATAGAGCTGTCCGGGGCGTATTTCCGGCAGGTAGCCGTGCCACACCTGATTCGTCTGTTCCGGCAGCCGAAGGCGCACAGTCTCGCTCCGTCCGTACGGCCTGTCAAACAAGCACAGCTCCACCGCCGTAGCGTTTTCGGAAAAGAGCGCGAAATTCACCCCGGCGCCATCCCACGTGGCGCCTAAAGGATATGGAGATCCCGGCCAGATGCGCATACTACTCTCCCTCACGGCAAGACTACGAGCAGCAGATGTCCGACAGCGCGGCGGCGTGATGTAAAAAGTGTCGCACTCCAAAGATCGAGCAAGTGACGCGCCAACTTGGAGGGGAAGCAGCGTCAATGAGCGTCTCGAGGAGAATAACCGCTATCGCTTTTGCAGGAGTGCGCAGGGGCGCGCGGACGTACGCTCCTCCAGGCTTTTGCGATGGAGAAAGGGACACCGTTATTGATACCCATCCGCCGCTATGCGTTCAGTTTTATCGCCCTTAAAAGCGCTCGGCACAATGGCGTGCTTGCGTAAGAGCCGGTAAAATTCGGCGCGATCTTTGCCCGCCAGCGCCGCGGCGCGCGAGACGTAGCCTTTGACGGCGGTGAGCACTTGAATCAAGTAATTACGTTCAAACCGCTCACGGGCTTCTTTCAGCGTACATAACTCAGACGTGCGGAAACTCAGGATTTCGGACTTTCCTAACAACAACAAATCCGGCTCGATCATCGACGTCGGCGTCAAGACGACAGCGCGCTCGATGACGTTGGCCAACTCACGGACATTGCCCGGCCAGTCGTACAACATCAACCGCTGCATCGCTTCGGGCGTCAGGCCTTGCACGTTTTTGCCCACCTCCTGCGAGAAACGTCGAATGAAGTGGTGGGTGAGCGGCGCGATATCCGTCGGCCGTTCACGCAACGGGGGAAGAATGATGGGCAGCACGTGCACTCGATAGTACAAATCTTCCCGAAACTTCCCTTGCGATACCAGCCGCTGCAAATCCTGATTGGTCGCCGCGATTAACCGGATATTCACCTTGATCGGTTGTCCGGCGCCGAGCGGGTAGAACTCACGTTCTTGCAGCACGCGGAGAAATTTGACCTGCAACGCAGCGGGCAGCTCGCCAATTTCGTCTAAAAACAACGTGCCGCCGTCGGCCTGTTGCAGCAAGCCTTTTTTGGTGCGATCGGCGCCGGTATAGGCGCCTTTCGTGTGCCCGAACAACTCATTCTCCAGCAGCCCTTCGGGAATCGCGCCGCAGTTAATGGCGACAAAAGGGCCAAGCGCGCGGCGGCTGGCGACGTGTGTGGCCTTGGCGATTAATTCTTTGCCCGTGCCGCTTTCCCCGTAAATGCACACGGTAGAATCGGTCGCGGCGATCTGTACGACTTGATGCAGCACCTCTTGCATCTGTTCACTGCACGCAATGATGTCGTCAAACTGATACCGGTCATGAACCAGGGTGCGCAGCCGCTCCACCTCCCCTTTTAAGCGCCCCACCTCCAGCGCTTTTTCCAAACGGTGCAGCAAGTCGGGAAAATCAAACGGTTTGGTGATGTAGTCGTACGCGCCTTTTTTGGTGGCTTCAACCGCTGTATCGATGGTGGCGTGCGCGGTGGCGAGAATCACAGGCAAGGCAGGATGAATGCGCAGCAACTTCTCCAGCACATCGATGCCGCTCTCTTCCCCAATGCGCAAATCAACAACGGCAAGGTCGTAGACTTGCTCAGCAGCAAGCGCAACGGCCTCTGACTCATTCTCCGCGATGGAGACGGCGTAGTCCGCGTCCTCCAAACGGAGCTTCAGGAGATTCAATAAGCTTTGGTCATCATCGACAACAAGAATTTTTGCTTTCGCCATTGGATCCGTCCCCCCTGTAGCAGACAACGACAGGGTTCTCCTCCTGGCCTTTATCCTAAAGCGGTAGAAAACGAAAGCAAGAAAGGGAAGGGACCGCTCAGAAAATAGCGCTTATGATGCCGCCAACTACCCGAAACGGCAACGCAATCACCTCGCCGACGGCGTTGACCGTCGAACTCAACACGCCGCCGCTGCTTCCCGTATCCGTCGTTTCCGTCGTGGTCGTCTGCCGTTCGACAACGATCGGCTCTGAGGCGTGGACGGCGTCTGCTGGATAGGTCACCGACTGGGATCTCACCGTTCTATGACTGGCGCAGCCTCCCACAAGGGGGCACACGACCAAACACCCCATAAGGAGAAAGAGTTTGATTTTACGCATAATCCCTCCATTCCTGGCATTCACACGAAAAGCGCCCGTTCCTTGCCTCTGCGACGAGTAAAGAGCTAGCGGCATCGCGGCTCTCTCACCTGTCCAGGGCTTAAGGATGACCTAAACAAAAGAAACACAGAGAGCGCAAGGGATAAAAGAGACTTCCGGCGTAGAGAGCGCCGGCAAACGCGGCCCCGACCAGGAGTGAAAACGTGCTCCAAAGCGGGACAAACCGAATCATAAAGACCTAGCTAAATAGACTAGCATGCACTTAAGCGTTTTGAGCAAAGGCTGTGCCAGCTTCATGGCGTGAGCATGTATAGAAAATCCCCTCGTGAGCGGCCAGACTGTAGACAATTCCGCTACGTGCAAGTGAAGGAAACTGCTACGCGAGGCGGAAAACGACTCAACTCTGCGGAGGGCGCCTCCTTGTAGTCGTCTGGAGCTGGGGCAGGCGCGAGAGCCTGTCCCTCCATGGTCCGCTCACGCCTCGCGCTGCTGCTCCATATCTTGAGGCGCTTTACCTATAGTCTTGGCCTGTTGGTTTCCTGCTTTATGCAGTCTATACGCGCGGTGCAGCAATCCAGCGGCGATCCAGAGACCGAGAAGCGCCAGTGGAGCAGTGAGCAGCCGTGGCCACAGTAGGGCAATCACGGCGAGTACGAGCAACACCAGACCGCCGCTCGCCATCAGCTTCGCCTCTGCCGGACCAAGTTCGCGACGATTGGTTAACGCAGCTCCGACAGCGTTACCGAGGCCGATCGCGCCCGCCACTGCCCGGCTCGTGCTGCCCTGTCGCTGAGTGCGACGCCCGCTCCGTTGGTCGCGCGGTCTGGCCATTTGGACGCGCCGCCTGGCGCTGAGTACGATCTCAGCCGCGCGCTCTAAGTCTTCAAGAAACATCTCTTCCATAGCGCGAGCGAACTCGTGATTTTCCACCGCCACATCCAGTTCCCAATTTCCCAACCAACTCGCAGGATTCAGATTACTCGACCCCACGCGCGCCCACTTGCCGTCAGCGACGGCGGTCTTAGCGTGCAGCATGGAGCCGCCCCACTCAAAGACGCGCACGCCCCCCTCGAGTAACGCGCGGTAGCCGGCTCGGGAAAGCGCGCGGATCAGAGGCAAATCACTGGCCCCCGGCGTCAGCAGGCGCACGTCAACGCCGTCTTTCGCGGCGGCCACCAACGCTTGCGTATAGGTGGTGGCCCCGACAAAGTACACGTCGGTCAGCCAGAGCGAGCGCCGCGCGCTCGCGGCAATCAGACTATCGAGCCGGTACAGCCCCGCCAGGCTCGGTTCACTCGCGATCACCCGCAACGCAACATCACCCGCGCGGGGAAGGTCTTCTGCACGCGGCAGCTCGGTCTCCGGCAGCGGCGTTCCAGCGGTTCTCCATATCCTGGCGAAGGCGCGTTCGATCTCAGCCACCGCCGACCCACGAATCGCCACGCCAGTATCCCGCCACGCCTCAACGCCGCGCGTAGGATCGCCGGCCCACATTTGTCCGACACACAGGCCAGTGACAAACCCAAGACAGCCATCGACGACCAGCATCTTGCGATGATCGCGGCTCAACCACCCTAACGGGCTGTCAAACCGCAGCGGACTAAAACAACGCACCTCAACCCCTGCTGCGCGCAACTCGCGCCAGAACCGTCGGGAGGTCGTGGTCAGCGCCCCGAGCCAGTCGTACAACAAACGGACTCGCACGCCCACACGCGCCTTCGCGCTCAGAGCGTCGGCAAAACAGCGGCCGCATTCATCATCGTGGATAATATAACTCTCGAAATGAATCGTCCGAACGGCGCCGGCAATCGCCTCGAGCCACGCCGGGTAATTCTCTCGCGCGTCTTTGAGCAGTTGCACGCTGTTGCCGGAAACCAGTGACGCGCCGGCCGCACGCGTAAACGCCTTGCTCTCGAGAAAATGCAGCGGCTCCGCAACAGCGGCCCAGGAGTCAGCAAGAAACCTGTCTTCATACGCATAAGGATTCCCAGGGGCAGGCACGCACGTGATCTTCCTCTTGTGATCATTCCTCCTTCCAGCGGCAAGCGCAATACCGAACCGTGCGCCGCGCTGACGGGAGATGACAACCAGTGAGCCCGGCGTGGAGAATTGCCAGAGGAGCGCTCACCAATGCGATAGCTTCCCGCCGCCAGACCCGTTCCCCCTGAGAACAACGAGAACACGCCTTCTTCTTTCCTCTTCGTCTTTCCTGGTCTTTCCCTAGCTACCGCTGACGGCATAGCTAAGCGTTTGCTTTTCAACACGCTCCTCTTCCAACTGGTGAGAATTTCCCTACACCCGCTGTTGCAGTAGAGTCTGCCGCAACAAGAAAAGACGCCGCGCCTGCGTCTTATCGTTGTGGGAATCGCAAGTGCAGCACGGCCGTGCGCGGACCGTCGCCCCCGGCGACGATGGTGGCACGACAGTTGCTCTCTCGAGGCGGTAGACCTATGCGACAGCGGCTGCTCTCGCTTCGGTTCACGCCGCTCACCAGAAGCGCGGGACGTCGCGCCTCTCTATGATCGGCTTGCGCCTGATACGAGACGGCGGCAAAGCAAAGCGACAGGTTATTCAACTGCTGCCTGAGGCTACCTTGGGGCGGTGAGGAGGAAGTGTCATGTACGCATCTCATTCGTCGGGTCTCACTGATGTGCGCCCAGCGTTTGCCGACCGTGAGTCCTTTTTCGGCGTCCCCGGCTCACCTTATGAGGATCTGACGTCCGCGGCGGTGCTGCCAGAACAATTTTTCCAATCATTTACATTATCGACAGGAATGTCCGGCCACATCGTGCTACGTTGGGCTGTGCTTCTGGACGCTTTTAATTTGCTGGCCCATCCGTCCCGCAAAAAAAACAAACGCCACACCCAGCGGGTTTTGCAAGAAACGACCGAATGGTTTTTTTCCGACGATGCGGATTGGCCTTTTTCTTTTATTAATATTTGTGAAACCTTAGGCCTCGATCCCGCCTATATCCGCCGCAAGTTACAACAATCCATCCGGAAGAGCGAAGCGCTCCAGCGTCCGCGGCGGCGACGTTATGTCGGGCGGAGCGGTTTGCCGTTGGCGGCGTAAGCAGCCGCGCCGAGACGCAACAAGCTTCTGTTTCCCTCTCTAGACAAGCGCTCCCAGCCTTGCTGTCCTAAATACTCTACAATTGGCGTACGAAATTCCCCCACACGGCGCCCGCCAACCTCGATGCAGTAAGGAGAAGTTGGCTGCGCCTTTCTACCCTCACATTGGCCTCAGAGTTGCTCTGTCTTTGGTAGAGTACGTTTCCACTTCGGCTCAATGAACTCTCAATGAACTGATGAGGAGAACAGCAATGAAAAGGCGAGAGGCTATCCTGCGATACTGGATCGGGATTCCACTGTCATGCGTCGCATTTGGACTCATGGGCTGTAGCACGGCGGGCCGCCCACCGCCGCCACGGCGCAGGCCGATCTGGCGGTGCGGCAAGCGAGCGACAGCAAAGCGGCGACCTACGCGCCTGAGAAGTTACGCGAGGCGCAGCAAACCCTCAACCAGGCTGAGCGCGTGTGGGAGAATGAGAGCGACCGCACCGAGGTCTCGCACCTGGCCTACGTCGCCGAGCAGCAAGCGCGCATCGCTGAGGCGACGGCCCAGCGGGGTACGGCGGAAGCTGAAGCCCGGCTCCTGGCCGAAGAGCGTGACCGCGTGCAGTTGAGCGCACGCACGCGCGCGGCGGAAGCGGCGCAGCAGCGAGCGCAGGAGGCCGCCACACAGGCGCAGCAACTAGAGAAAGAACTGGCGGAACTGAACGCCCGCAACACGGAGCGCGGCTTGGTGATGACGCTAGAGTCGACGTTCTTCGACTATAACAGTTCGGCCTTGAAGCCGGGCGCCATGAACAAACTCTCTCCGCTCATCACCTTTCTGCGTGAACATCCAGAGCGCAACGTCACGATCGAAGGCTACACGGATAGTCTTGGGTCAGAATCGTATAACCTGGATCTCTCTCAACGGCGTGCGGAGACAGTCCGAGACTTTCTTATCAAAAATGGCGTGTCGCCAGCACAGGTCACCGCGCGCGGCTACGGGGAGAACTTTCCCGTGGCGTCAAACAATACCGAGGCAGGGCGTCAGCAGAACCGCCGCGTGGAGATCATTGTGTCGCACGGATCTGAACGCGTTGTCGGACGCTAGGGAAGAGCAGTGAGCGCTCTCCGCAGCGGACCATCTCATCCAGAGTGTGCTTGAGTAGGAGAACAAGAGTGTCATAGTAAGGAGTCCATGGCGACGAGGGGAGCCCTTTTCCAGACAAAGATTGCTGCGCTCGCCTGATCGCGCCTGAACGCGACGATCTTTCTCCACGCCCCACGCCATAGCCAGGAAGGGTCTGTTTTCTCCAACAGAAGGCGGCGATAATTTGCGTGAGAGCATATGGCCAACCTGCTGACATCACGATGGCTCCGCGGCGGCGCCTGGGCGCTGGCAAGTATTCTGGGGGTTGTCCTGCTCGCGCTCGCAGTGGTTGGCGTCTATACACATACCGACCACTTCCGCCGCTGGCTGCGCCAGCAGATTCTCGCGGCCCTGCGCTCGTCGCTCAATGCGGAGGTGTCGCTCGAACGCGTGAGCGGATCGCCCTGGCATGAGCTCATATTGCACAACTTGCGCATCCGGCAAAACGGCGCGGAGACATTGGTCGTCCCGCATAGCGCGATCAGTGTGGGCGTGCTTGCGCAAGCCGTGGCGTATTTGTCCTCATCCGCGATTCACGTGGACAAGCTGACGCTCATCGAGCCGACGCTGCATCTGCTGCAGCAGCCTACAAGCGGGTGGACTATCGCCTCGCTCATCGTCGCGTCCGAAAAGCCGAGCACGCTACAGATCTTTCTTGACTCCCTGCAGATTACCAATGGATGCATTGTGGTGACACCGACGATGGGAGTGAAGACGCAATTCGCCCACGTGTCCGTGGCCGGCAGTTTGGCCTCGGTTCCGGCCGGCATACACGTCACCCTCTCTTCTCTGTCCTTTGCGCTCCTGCGGCCAGGGGCTCCAGAGATGCACTGGCAGAGCAACATTGAGTATGACGCCACCCAGACGCCGGCAGTGTTGTTGCTCCATGCCGCCGATGTAGACACCGCGGCGTCCCGGCTCCGCCTGTCTGGTGAGCTCAGGGATCTTTCCGCGCCTCATCTTGTGCTCACCGCTCACGTGGAGCGGCTCGCCACAGCAGATGTTCGCTTCCTTGCGCCTGCGGTTCCCCTGCAGCAAGATCTTGCGGGCATGCTGCAAGTGAACGGTCCCCTCTCGGCGCTCCGCGTGAACGCGGATGTCCACGCGCCAGGCGGTCACGCGACAGCCGCAGCCACGCTCAATCTTACGCAGACGCCGCCACGATATCAGGGCGAGCTGACTATTGAGCGCCTGGCGATGGATAAAGTTTTTCGCCTCACCGAGGTCAGCGGGGACGTCAGCGGTCGGCTGTCCTTCGAGGGCGCCACGATGAACAACGCGCACGGCGCCTTAGAGCTGCACGCGGCGCAGGTGCGCGTGCGCGGACGCGACGTGGATACGCTCACGACGAGCGGCGCTCTCGCCGATGGACGGGCCGCGCTAAGCGGCGCCGCTCACGGCGCGATCGGCGCGCTAAGTTGGCGCGCGGAGCTGCGCCTCAATACGACTCCGCCGGCCTATGACATTACGCTCACGGCGCGGGATCTGGCCGCCGCACGGATTGCCGGCGGTGACGCCCTGCCGTCCGCCCAAATCAACTTTGACGCCGCGATCAAGGGGAGCGGGACCACGCTCGCCGATATGAACGGCGCCGCTACGCTTACGCTTTCGCCCTCGCGTATCGGCCCCCTCACGCATGTTCAAGGCTACCTCGATGCTGCTCTTCATCGGCAACGTTTGACGCTCAACACGGTTCGGATCACCGCCAACGACACCGTCGTTACGGCGCAGGGGCAGCTCGGCGATCTGAGCGGAACGCCAAGCGGCAGCCTGACGTATACGCTGAACAGCCAAAATTTGACGCCCTGGCTCGCGTTGATAGGCCAGGAGGGCGGAGGATCACTGCGCGCGACGGGAGCGATCAGCGGCGCGATGAATTCACTGACAGTGAAAGGCGACGTCGCCGTGTCCACCGCACGGCTAGGCTCCTCTTCATTGCAGAACGGTGCAGTCACTTACGCTGTCGCCGGACTTGGTGGGGAGCAGGTGCAAGGCCAGATCCTGGCGACCTTGATGTCGCTCAACGCCGGTCTCCAGTGGCGGACCCTGAAGCTCAACACCACGTTCGCGGGACGACAACCTATGGAACTGCTCACGGAACTCACCGGGCAAGATCAACAAGGACGCGCGCAACGGGCCGTGGCGCAGATCCGTTATCAGCCAGACCACGTGGAGGCGCTCCTCAAGGAACTGACCTTACAACTCCCCACCGGCGTCTGGCGCACCGCCCAGCCAGCGCGCCTTATACAACACAACGACGCCTTTACGATTGAGAACTTGCTGTTGCAACACGCCCAGCAAGCAGTGAGCGTCTCTGGCACGATCGCTAAGGAAGGAGCGCAAGACTTGCGCGTGCAGGCGTCCCGTCTCGCTCTGGAAGATCTTCGCGCCTTCATCGGTGCAGGTCCGCAGGTCAGCGGCGCCGTGAGCGCCACCGTGCAGGTGCGCGGTACGGCGGCTCAGCCTGAGATTCAAGCGACCCTGGACACCAGCCCTCTTACCGTCGCTGGACAATCCTACGCTGGCGTCACCGCCAGGGGCGCGTATCAACAACAGCAGGTATCAGTCAACGCCCGCGTGCGCCAAGACGCTACGCATGAATTGGTGATCGACGGCAGCCTGCCGTTAAATCTGCAATGGTCCAGGACCGTAACAGCCATCACGTCTGGCGACGCCAACATCCGCCTCTCTTCAAGCGGCTTGAGCCTGGCCTTGCTGAATATCGTGAGCACAGATGTGCAAAACATTCAGGGCGTGGTCAGCATGGACGTACAACTACGCGGTCCTATTGCAAATCTCGCCCCCTCGGGCTATGTGCAGCTCCAACGCGCGCAGGCGCAGGTCAAGTCGCTCGCGCTCTCTATCCACGATATTGCCGCCCGCGTCGAGCTCGCCCCTGATGCAGTGCGCCTCACGGAGCTCACTGCCCGCACGGGCGATGGATGGATCACAGGGAATGGACGTCTGACGTTACAACAATATACACTCTCTACTTTCACCGCCACAGTAGTGGCGGACCATTTTCGCGTCATCAACACACGACAATACGCAGCTGCTGTATCTGGCCAGATCACCGGGACGGGCTCTTGGCGGCAGCCCGTGCTCCAAGGGGAGCTGACGCTCGAAGACACTTCCGTTCGCCCAGATTTTTCCGTCTTGAAAAGCCGTCCTGCGCCGCCTGACCCCAGCATTACTGTTGTTCGTACGGAAGCAGCGCGAGAAGCTCCTGCGTCAAAAGGGCAAGCGACACAAGAGGAGGGCGAAAAAGAGAAGACGCCGCTCTCGAGCGGCGTCTATGAACGACTCAGCCTTGACCTGACAGTTCACGTGCCGCGCGGCACGTGGGTCTACCTGGAGGAAGGAAACCTGGAACTGATGGGGCAAGTGCATATTCGCAAGGACCCCAATCAACCCGTTCTTTTTGTTGGAACAATCGAAACCGTACGCGGCTGGTACGCTTTTCACGGTCGGAAATTCCATCTTGAGCATGGACGGGTTATTTTTACTGGAGCGACGCCTCTTGATCCAACCCTTGATATTGACGCTCGGCAGACGCTCAACGACTATCAAATCGACGCTCTTATTACGGGCACGGCAAGTAAACCGGAGCTGAAATTCCAAAGCGAGCCCCACCTTGAGCAAGCGGACATTCTTTCGCTCCTCATCATGGGAAAGACCACCGGCACTCTTACTCACGGTGAAAAGAGCAACTTGCAATCTCAGGTGCTGGGCGCGACGGCTGGCTATTTGGCCAACGATGTGCGTCGCACCGTCGCGGAACAGCTCGGCATTGAAAACGTAGAGCTTGATATTGGTCAAACGTTAAGCCAGAGCCGGCTCGGCGTAGGGACGTATGTGACCGAAGACGTATTTGTCGCCACTTCACAATCGTTAGGCGGCGGCAATACCCGGGAATTCTCGGTGGAATACCAACTCAGCGAAAATTGGCAGCTAAAGGCGTCCGCCACTACCAGAGGAAACGATGGCGTCGATATCATCTGGCGGAAGCGGTACTAAAGATAGGATGAATGTTTCCTTCACGAAGCTTAGATGAGACCCACTACTGACTTGATGAAAAGAGCGGGCGCAGGAGCCCGCCCGCCGTTTGCTTAATCATCATGATGGTGATGATGATCCCGCTCGGTAAGGTAGTCAGATCCGACATAGCCGCCAGCGGCTCCAAGA
>DATLYA010000025.1:0-11775 GCA_035575235.1 Candidatus Methylomirabilota bacterium | reverse complement strand
ATGGCGATGAAGTGGCTGGCCGCTCAGTACAAGACCGTGATCAAACACTACGAGATGACCTCGGAGAAGTTTGGCACGCATAAGAGTTATGAGTTTTACAGTCAGATCACCAAGTTCATCGGCAAGCATGGGATCGACGGTGCGGCGGCGGACTTCGCGAAGTTAATGCCCTGGGGGACGCCGGACCAGGTCCTCGAAAAGCTGGCGACGATCCGCGACATGATCGACGCTAATGGCTTCATGTTGAACTTCAGCTACGCCGGCATGCCATATGATGAAGCCGAGCGGAATCTAAGGTTGTTCGCCAAGAGTGTATTGCCTGAGGTAAAGACGTGGCAGACCGAACCGCTCAAAGACCCAGCGGAGTTTGACGCTCGTCAATATAGTGCGGCGTAAGGTGGCCCTCCTACCCCCCTCGCCGAGGCGAACGTTCCGACGTTCTCCACCCCAGGACTGCGAGGCCTGTAGGAGGACACTGCGCTAGAATAGCCCGACCCAATCGCGAAGCCTTTTCAGACGCGCTCGATCAATGTGCCCGTCCCAAGGCCCCCGCCGCAGCACATCGTGATCAGGCCGTAGCGGCCCTGTGACCGCCTGAGTTCGTGGGCGGCTTTGGTAACAAGGATACACCCGGTGGCGCCGAGCGGATGCCCCAACGCAATGGCGCCGCCGTTGGGATTGACCCGCGCCATGTCGGGCCCGATCTCCTTGGCCCACGCCAGCACGACCGAGGCAAAGGCCTCGTTAATTTCTACGACGTCAATATCGTTGATCGAGAGTCCAGTACGCTGGAGCAGTCGGCGCGTGGCCGGAATCGGTCCTTCAAGCATCAGCACGGGATCACACCCCACCAGCGCCGTCTCGACAATCCGCGCCATCGGTTGGAGGCCGAGCGCGCGGGCGCGCTCGCCGCTCATCAGCAGCACCGCAGCGGCGCCATCGGCGATTTGGGAAGAGGAACCCGCAGTGTGAACGCCGTTTTCGCGCGCGACGGGTTTGAGCCCGGCGAGGGCTTCGAGACTCGTCTTACGCGGGATCTCGTCGGCAGTGACGGTCTTCATCTTGTCGGTGCGCTTCCCGTCCGCATCAAGGACCGGCGCGTCGACAGGAATGAGCTGCGCGTCGAAACGCCCCTCGGCAATAGCGCGCGCCGCGCGAAGCTGCGACTCGAGCCCAAGGGCGTCGGTCTCCTGCCGCGAGATGCCGTACTTCTCGGCTATCCGTTCGGCCCCCTCAAACTGGCTGGTGAATTCATAGTGCTCGAAGTAGCTGCGCGCGATGGGCTTGCCGTACCCGGCTTTTGCGCCGGCGAGGGCGTCGGAGCCGATCGGCAGCAGGCTCATATTCTCGACTCCACAGGCGAGCACGACGTCTTCCACCCCGGAGGCAATCAGGCTATAGGCCAGATTGGTGGCTTCTTGCGAAGAGCCGCACTGGGAATCGACGGTGATGCAGGGCACCTCCTTGGGGCCGCCGTGAGCGAGCCAGGCGGTGCGGGTGACGTTCATCGCCTGGGCGCCGACCTTGTTGATACAGCCGCCGACGACCTGCCCCACGTCGGCGGCGCGAATCCCGGCGCGCTTGAGCACGCCGTTCAGCACTTGACCCAGCACATCGGTCGGATGAGCTCCGGCCAGCGAGCCGTTGCGTCGGCCCACCGGCGAACGGCCAGCTTCAACGATGACGACTTCTTTCATCTCTTTCCTCCTCAGGGACGTCCTGGACCCGCCTTGTTAAACGCCCTGTTTGATCGGCACTGAATGGACTTTGTTCTAATATATGGCCAATGATTTGGCAAGGCGGAAAAGCCTAAAGTAGTGTTGCTCCTCACAAGTATGAATCTTGCTTACGGTTGACAGGTCATTGTGGTTTGGGACCGATTGATAGGTCTAAATTTTAGATTTATCAATCTATCTGCAGTCAGGAGGACCACCATGACAAATACGCTACCGACTGCATCAACAGCTACCGAGGGAGCGGTCGAGCACTTTGACGCGATTGTCATCGGCGCTGGGGTGTCCGGCTTGGACCAACTCTACCGCCTGCGCCGCTCGGACTCTCGGTGCGCCGCTATGAGGACGGCGGCGAAAGGCTATGAAGGGTTTGTATTGCAATAGTGGCCTGGGTGTATGTTAAGGAAGGAGAGGCTACGGGTGAGTCTAGAGCTGCGCGCCACGGTATACGTGGCGCCCATAAGGAGGAACAGTATGGCAGGACGAGTCGATGGAAAAGTCGCCCTGGTTACCGGCGGCAGTTCCGGCATAGGCCGGGCCACCGCCCAAATTTTTGCCCGTGAAGGCGCTAAGGTAGTCGTAGCCGACGTTGACGTGGCGGGGGGTGAAGAAACCGTGCGGCTGATCAAAGCGGCGAGCGGAGAGGCGATCTTCGTCAAAACTGATGTCTCGCACTCTGCGGAGGTGGAAGCAATGGTCAAGAAAGCAGTTGAGACCTACGGGCGGCTCGATTGCGCATTTAATAATGCCGGCATCGAAGGCGTCATCCAACCAACCGTGGAGTATGGCGAAGCGCACTGGGACCGGGTGCTCGCCATTAACCTGAAAGGGGTGTGGCTGTGCATGAAGCATGAAATCCGCCAGATGCTCAAGCAGGGCAGTGGAGTAATTGTCAACACGGCGTCGGTCGCCGGGCTGGTCGGTCTTCCTGGTTTCTCAGCGTATGTTGCCGCCAAGCATGGGGTGAATGGGTTGACCAAGACGGCGGCGTTGGAGTACGCCAGGTCAGGCATTCGCGTGAATGCGGTGTGTCCGGGGGCGATCCGCACCCCGATGTTCGAGCGCGGGATACGTGACAATCCTGGCATAGAGGAACAGGTTGTCGCCGCGGAGCCGGTCGGACGCATGGCCGCGCCTGCAGAAGTGGGCGAAGCCGTCGTATGGCTCTGCTCCGATGCAGCGTCCTTTGTCACGGGCCTGCCGATGGCGGTGGACGGCGGCTGGGTGGCGCAATGACCGTACGACGACGAGCCTGGCCGAGTAACGGATTTTTGTCGCGTGTGTTACAAAGGAGCTCACAACGCGATCGGAGGAATAAGCAATGAAAACACCCCTTTGTGAAATGCTCGGTATTGATTTCCCACTAGTGGCGTTCAGTCACTGTCGTGATGTGGTGGCAGCCGTGAGTCGGGCCGGCGGGTTCGGCGTTCTGGGGGCGACGGCGTTTACGCCGGATCAGCTCGAGCTTGAATTGAAGTGGATTGACGATCACATCGACGGCAAGCCATACGGCATTGATGTGCTTATTCCTGAAAATCTTCCGATTAAGAACGAAAAAGATGTCACCACGCGTTCGCTTGCTGAGCGCATCCCGCAACAGCATAAGGATTTTGTGCGCGACCTGCTGGCGCGGCACGGAGTCGAAATTGCTCACACTGGCGAAGCCGAAGGCGTGCACCGTCCCGGCGCTCGCTCCTCACTGCAAGAAGAAGTCGCCTTGCAGCTGTTAGAGGTTTCCTTTCGTCATCCAATTAAACTGATCGCGAACGCCCTTGGGGTGCCGCCTCCCTCCATGCTCGCGCTCGGCCGTCGGCATGGGGTGCCGGTCGCCGCGCTGGTTGGGGCGAAGGAGCATGCAGTCCGTCAGGTCCAGGCGGGAGTGGACATCATCGTCGCAGAAGGCTGGGAAGCCGGCGGTCATTGCGGTGAGGTATCTACTCTTGTGTTGGTCCCCGAAGTGTTGCGCGCTATCAAACCGATCCGTACTGTTCCTGTGCTCGCAGCAGGCGGCATCATGACCGGTCGTCAGATGGCGGCCTGCATGGCGATGGGAGCTGCCGGCGTATGGACGGGCTCGGTCTGGCTGGCCACCACCGAGTCGGAAACCTCCGAAATCTTTCGCGAGAAGATGATCGCGGCCAGATCGCGGGATACGGTGCGCTCCAAGTGCCGAACCGGCAAATATTCGCGGCAGTTGCGCTCGGCCTGGACCGATGCCTGGGAACAGCCGGACAGTCCCGGCGCCTTACCCATGCCTTACCAAAGCCTCCTCAGCGAACCAGCTCTCCGCGCGGCGCAACGGGCGGCCGAGAGAGGCAACCCAAAAGCGCGCGAGCTGGTCACCTATTTCGTCGGTCAGGGCGTGGGACTGGTAGACAGTGTGAAATCGAGCCGCACGGTCGTTCAGGAATTCATGGAGGAATTCGCCGAGGCGCTTGGTGAAATGCAGACCTGGCTGGAAGGATGAGGAAAAGTTCATCAGAGGCGGATGTGTCCGGACGTTTGTTTTGTCACCAAAGGTGAGAGCGCGCGCACGAGACTTTTTCTCACGGGCGGACGGCGGTCGCGTAGTCCGCTGTGCGCCTCTTACTGCGCGCACTCCTCCTAACGACGGACGGCGTCGTTCTTCGGCTTACTTCGCCGCCACCGGCGCAGCGGCAGGGCGGACATCAATCGGGTGCTGGGGCTGACGACGGGCCTGCGGTTGCCAACTCTTGATCTCTGGCCCGACTTCCCTGGCGAAGAGGCGCATGCTCGTCTCTACGTCCTCGTACGGAATGCTGTAATAGCTAAACGCGCCATTGACCTCAAAATCACCGATTACCTCGCGGCGATGACGCAGAGTCTTCAGGATCATATCGGGCGTGCCCCAGAGGTTCGCATTAATGAATTCTTGGATGACGGCGTCGTGGCCGAGCGCATTGATCTGTTCAGCCGCTTTGGCGTAGTGTTGATACGAGGCCCCGGTGGCGGCGAAGTTGGCGCTGTCGTCCATACGGTAATGTTCCATTAAGGTCCAGTAGTAGCCGACAATGCCGCGATGGGCGACCTCCTCCGCCTTTTTCCGGTCGGGAAAACATGAGACAAAGTCAACGATGCTGATCGGCGGCGCCTCCTCGCCATTGTTATGCTGACGGTACTCGGCGCGATAGGCTTCAAGTTGTGGAGCCATTTTCTCCCACGCTGTCTGTGAAAACATCATGGCTCCGAGCCCCAGCGAGGCGGCGACGGAAAAAGACTCCGGCGACATGCACACCATGTAGCGGCGACCCTTGAAACTCTTGAACGGGCGCGGACGCACTTCGACACGCGCTTGTTGATAATATTTCGTATTGGCTTCAACAACGCCGGTCTCCAAGCCTTGCAACACGATAGCGGCGGCTTCATTGAATCGCTCGCGCGCTTCGGACATATCCACGCCGAAGCCTGCGTATTCCCGCCGTGACAGCCCGCGTCCCAGTCCCAGGACCGCCCGGCCATCGGACAGGTGGTCAAGAAGAACCATCTTCTCAACTACCCGCATCGGATTGTTCCAGGGGAGGATAATGGCCCCGGTGCCGAGCTCCATCCGCTCAGTGCGAGCGGCGATATAGCTGAGGTACTGCATGTTGTCGGGGCACATCGAGTAATCGAAGAAGTGATGCTCGACCGGCCAGATGATGTCGAACCCCATGCCTTCGGCTTCAATGAGCAAACGCGTCTCATGTTTATACATGTCACGATCGCTGTAATCCTTGTGAGCTGGAAAGACGTTTTGGATCCCTATTTTCATGATGACTCCTTTCTGCGTCTTACGTATCACATTATGTCAAAAAGGCGGCCTTGTAGGAAACGAACCAACCGACAGCTGTGCCTGGCGGGGTTCGACAAGGTGGCGTTGTGATACAAGGAAGGTACGATAACCTTCCCACGCACCTTCCGCTAGTAGGTCTCCATCTCGGGAGAGACCTGGACCAGTTTTCCTCCGCCCGGTCGATGCGTTTACTGCCGCCTGTCAGACTCCGACCGCCGCCGCACGCCGCGCCTCATCCTGTGCGGTAGGCTCCTCAACTTTATAGAGCTTTTGGGCGTTATCCCATAGGATCTTCCGTCGCACCGACGCTTCACAGTCCGCCAGCCCTCCCGTGATTCGCGCCTGCACGTCCTCCCCGTAGAGCGAAGTAGGATGCGGGAAGTCCGTCTCAAACATAATGTTCTCCACCCCTACTTTATCGAGCAACCGCCGCGGCGCCGTTTGCTCAAACCAGTAACACGCGTAGATATTGCGAGCGAAATACTCGGACGGCAGCAGGTCGAGCTCCGGACGGTCCTCCCTCACCCGATTACCCATGAACTGGTAATCTAACGCCTCCAGCGCAAAGGGTATCCAGCCTACCCCACTCTCCACCGACACGAACTTAATTGCGGGATAGCGCGCCAGCACCCCTGACATGATCAGATCACTCACTTGGACGCCGTTGCGCAACAGCAGCTCAACCGAAAGTTCTGTCAAAGCCGCCATGCGACCGTAGGCAGCCACCTTGTCCCGCCGCAGCCCCAAATCCATACTACCGGAGCCAACATGGAAACTGATCGGCAGATCAAGCTCCACGGCGACCTCCCATAACGGGTCCCAATATCGGTCGCCCAGCAAGGGTTGCCCGAACGACTGCGGCTCGCCAGTAAAGAGAATGCTTTTATGACCCATAGCCGCACAGCGCCGCACTTCACGTACTGCAGCCTTCACATCCCAGAATGGCAGCGAGGTGGTCGGCAGCAAGCGACGGGCGTCGGCCGACGCCCACTCAGTCTGCCAGTCGTTATAGGCTTGCACGCAGGCGAGCATCAGTTCGGGATCGCCCAATTTGAGGAACTGCTGGCTGCCAAAGCCGCCCACATTCGGGTACAATATCATCGCCCAAATGCCCAGCTGATCCATGTACTGCAGCCGTGCCTTAGCGTCGTACGCTCCGGGGTGCATCTCGTCATAAGTCTTAGGCCAGTGCTTCATATCGCCCACCCCGGCGGTAGCACTCAGCCCCGGACTCGCCAGCCGTTTATCCCCCAGCATCCACCACTGCTGCCCCTGGGCGTCGGTAACAACGCGCGGCACGGCTTCGCGCATGCGGGCGGGCACGCGACTGGTCCACACATCCGGCGTCTCGGTGATATGGGTATCAACGTCAATGATTGCGTAGCCGCTCATAACCTTTATTATCCTCCTTACGCGAAAGCAGTGTGAAAAATTTGCTCCTGGCGCCACCTGCTACACCGTCAAGGGCTCAGGGTTCAGTTCCTTCAACGCCGGCATCACCTCCCTGGCAAAGAGACGCATGCTCTTTTCCGCTGTCGCCATCGGCATGGACCCATATTTGAAGATGAACATAATCTCATTCGTGCCGAAGGCGTTGGCGAGCTCGGTTGCGCGCGCGATAGTCTGCTCAGGCGTGCCCCAGGGATGGCTGCGGTAAAATCCTTGTCTAAACGGTGAGGCGTCGCGGCGCAGCGCCGTCTGCAGCTCGCCATACTGCTGGTAGCCTTTGGTGCTCTGCAGATGCGTGCCCAGGAGCTCGTAGTGACGCAGCGCTGAATCAGCGTACTCGCTCATATACCGCTGCGCCCCGGCTTGGGCCTCACTGGCCGTCTCAGCCACATAGGTCCACAGCGCCAGCTTGGTGTGACTCGGGCCGTGGCCGGCGTTCCGCCGCAGCTCCGCGTAATGGCGCATGTTCGCCAGCGCCATATCCAAGCTGGTGGTGGGGATCGTCAGCGGGCGTACGCCGTGTTGCGCAATGACCTGCACCGTCTGCTCGGTGCCGCCCGCACACCAGAGGTTCGCGCTCAGGTCGCGCTCCGGTTGGGGGCGCAGGCGCAGGCCGTGGATTTGGTAGAACTCCCCGTCGAAATCACACTGCCCAGTCCTCAACAACTGTCTAAGCACTTGCAGCGACTCATCGAACCGGCCTCGGGCCTCGTTCTGATCGACGCCTAAGCCTTGGTACTCGCGGCGTCCCAACCCCCGGCCGACGCCGCAGATGACGTTGCGGCCAGGCCCCAGAAAAGCGTCGAGCATGTTGACATCTTCGGCGACGCGCACCGGATTGTGCCAGGGTAGCACTACGACCATCGTCCCAAGATCCACCCGCTTGGTGATGCCGGCGATATAGGTAAGGTACTGCAGCGGATTGGTGACCATGGTGTATGGGGTGAAGTGGTGCTCAATGGTCCAGACCGAATCGAACCCACAATCGTCGGCGATGCGGGCGATGTTGAGTTCTTCATTGAAGATCTCGCGATCCGAGCGGACAGCGCGCTTGGGCACGGACTCGCCCCGCTCCTCCGCTTCGTAGCGGTCCCAGTCGTTGTAGTTCTGATTAAAGATAGTCGCCCCAATGCGCATGTCGCTCTTCTCCTTTTTTAAGGATCGTTCTCTCTCGTAATGTGTTTCCCGGACTGGCTATCCGACCGCCACGGTGAATTCCGATATATGAGCTTCATTCGTTGGACTTGCCTTCGCTTCGCCGAGCGTGTCACGCACCAGAGTTTGCAGGAAGCGTTCGATCCGCGAGTTGGGCAGATTCGCTACTTTCATCTGGACCAGCACGTAGCCGGTCGCGGCGATCACGCGCGCATCGTCCTCGGCGTCGGGGTCACGTGCACTCCCGCTCTCCATACGCCAGCGCCGAATTGTTCGCGCGATCATGGCAATGATCTTCTCTTGGAACCGCAGAAACAGCGGCCACACCTCATCACGGAGCGCGGTGCTCCATTCGAGCAGTACGCGCGTATGGTCGGGATGCGTGTCGACCGCCTCCGCAAAAGCGCGCATATGCTCCAGAATGAGCTTCGGCGCGGGCCCGCGTTTGCCGTGAACCGTTTCGGCCATCTCCGTGAAGAAGCGCGCCACCTCCTCCAGGACGGCGCTCACCAATGCCTTTCGTGTCGGGAAATAAAAGAAGACGGTCGGCACAGACACCTTGGCCTCGCGCGCGATTTCCGCGTGGCGGGCAGCGCCAATGCCGCGCCGGGCGAACACGCGAAGCGCGTATTGAAGGAGCAATGTACGCCGTTCCGTCTTATCCAGCGCGGGGGCGCGGCGACGACGGGAGGAAGACCGACCTGCCATGCCTATGCAGGTAACACGCGATTGATAGTTTTGTCAATCTCCATTGATAAGTTTATCAATGCAGGCGACGGCGCCTCTTTCTCCTACGGGATCATAGATCTGCGCTGCATTAGTTGTCACAAGAAGTTCCTTAAAAAAGAACTTCCGTCTTCATCGAACTTCCTTGCCAGCGTTGCCAGCGACTTCGCTTCACATCGCCAATGGGGCAAGGCGTCTTGTGGCCGACGGGAATCACCGGTCACTCGGCCTGGCTGAAGAGGGCATCATCCAGCCGGGCCACTGGAGGGCCGAGGGGATGCGGCCCTCGGTATTGACAGCGGCGGCAACGGCATGACATGCGCCGCCGCCTGTTGTCATGCACCGCTGCGGTGACAGGCTGGAGGGCAGTCATCAACTTAGAGCAAGTAATACGTAGCTTCGAACCACAACAAGTCGCGCTCGCTGGTCAGGTACAGCCCCGACCAGGAGAGGTTGTGCCGACTCCCGAGCTTCCACGCTGTGCCCAGCGATAGATCGATCGGCGTGCCGTAGAAGCCGTGCCAGAACCACTGACCGAAGAGGAACGGCTGTTTCCCACTGGGTTCGTACAGGAACGCCATCCGGTGCTCGAATTTTTTGTAGACCCCGCCCGTTCCCAGCGTGAACAGGTTTTCCCAGTGGTGCCACTGCGGCCGTCGCACACCGCCCCGAAATGGTGGAACCTGCATGGGCTGAATGCCCGCAGCGCCGACATTGGGGTCCAGATGGTTGGCGAGCTCGGGCCGGTACAACAGCAGCCACTGGAAAGTGACGGCTTGCTGTGAGCTGGCAAAGCGGCCTAACTCTCCCGGTAGTGTGCGCATCCACCCCATGCCCGGGAAGCTGGCATAGCCTTGGATATAGTCGATGCCGAGCCCGTGCCGCCACACCGGCATCTCGTACAACACTTTGGGAAACTTCTTAAACGGCTCCGCGCTTCTTGGATTGCCGATCCAGCGGTGCCAATGATCGTCGACGGTGACGCTTTCCTCCAGGCGGAAGACCGCGCCGGTATAGTCATAGTCGTTGTACGTCGCCGTAAAGCCGATAATGTGATTCCATTTGAGAACAGACGAGGAGCTGCTGGTGCATAACGTGATGGGCAGGCGCGCGGCCTGCTTCTGTTTGGCCGCGCGTAAAGGCGCTCCGGTAGCGTCCAGGCGGCGCTGGGGCCAATCATACCCGCGCAGATCCGCCCCAACGATCACAGTATTTTGCTGCATCTGCTCCGGGCGTGACTCGTTCGCCCTACCAGACGGTGAAAGACAGTGTCTCAACCCCTCCTCAAACGTCCCCGCCCGGGGCATGCCCGCGTACTGCTCCGGCATGCCCGGGAAATCCGGGTCGCCATAGACCCTGGTCGGTTTGTTGAAGTCCGTCCAACCCCACGTCCCGCTCGGCTGGAAGATATAGTTCAGCGTGAAGTCGACTCCGAACCCCGTTTTCGCCAGGAGCCGGATGCCGCCCGCCAGCGAGCCCGGCCAATTGAAGTTATTTTGCAGCTTGTGGGTATACGACTTGGGAATGTTGTAAATCACGCTGAACCGCTGGCCCGGGAGGTCCGGCTGGCAGATCCCCCGGGCGTAGTCCACACAGAGATAGTCCTGCTGCATATCCTGCGATTGCGGTCCTGTAGTCACAATAGACCAGGGGTTGACCTGCCGTCGTCGGCCCAGCCAGCCCGGCCGGTAGGGCATGAATTTTCGCGCATTCGCGCAATTCTCCGGCCGGTAGGGGACCACCTGTCCGTCGGGCGTCAGACAGTCTTTCATTTCAAACGGCAGCCGCCAGGCGTCTTCGACGATCAGCTTGGTGTGACTGTTGGGATCGAGCGTACGGGGCGAAAACCACCCCTCGATCCCCACTTCCGAGAACGTTTCCCCGACGTTGCCAATGTCGTACAGAAACTTCACGGCCAAAATAGGCATCCGCAGCTCATCGAGGCGTTCTCCTACGCCGAAACTCTGGTCAAGGCGCAGCGGGTTGATGACGTCCAGAGAGCGGACCAGATCCATCTCCCCCCACACAATCGTTTGATATCCCCAGCGCGAAGAGAGCTCTCCCGGACCTAGTGTCCCATGGTCCAGGTCGATGAAGAGGTCGCGGAACAGATCCTGGGGCTTGAAGAAATTGGCGCGTTCGTTTTTATTATACAGATTCCGGTAATGGTCGCGCAGGTAATAGACTGGGTCCAGCCGTAACTGGTAGCGGGCGTTGACCTCGGCGCTCTGCACAAACGGAATGGGCACGACGTCGAGCAAGTGGCCCCGTCTGACAAAATTGTGCCAGATGCCCCAGATAAAGACCTCATTGCGCCACTGCACCCAGTCGAAATGCTCTGTGCCGTCCGTCTGGAACGTATGGCGCATGCGGTACCATGACTGGACTTCAACATTCCCTTCGTAGAAGCGGGTCGTCGCCCACGTGACGGGAGCGGCCATCAGCGTGATGATTGTACTCAGGAGCACTGCTCGCCCGAACTGCACGAGCTTCTCCGTGTACGTTGCCTCTGTAAACATACTCCCCCTCCTTAGTCTCCGCGGTTGTCACTAAATATGTGATTGGCAACTGCTCACGGTTGTGATCTCAAGCTTGGCGTCTTCTTCTCTCGTCGTACGGGTTTTGCACGCCTTCTTGGCCTGAGAGACGAGCCTTGATGGCCTGTAAGCAGAGAGGGACGCGGCAGTCCCCTGCCTGGCAGTTCCCTCAATCCTCCTCTCCCCCAGGTAGGGGGTGGCGGAGCCAGAGCGCCCGCGCCGCCGGCGCCGGCGCTCTGCAGCCTCAGCGCGCGCTCTCAATCAGGTAATTAATGGAGTAGGCCTTGGTGGTGTTGATCTCCACCGCCTCATTGAAGTACCACTCCGTCAGCCACTCGCTGGGCTTGACATACCCCGAGGGCGCATCCCACTTGGTGGCGTG